>NZ_RZSX01000056.1:0-13951 GCF_004023105.1 Mesorhizobium sp. M5C.F.Ca.IN.020.32.2.1
GTCTTCGGACATGATCAAGTTCGCTCCCAAGGCACAGTTGACCTCGATCGTCGACGATTGGGGGCCGTATTATATCGGCCGGGTGAAGGCTGCACTCGACGGCACCTGGAAGCCCGGCAATGTCTGGCTGGGCATCAAGGACGGCGCCGTTAAGATGGCCCCTTACACCAACATGCCCGACGACGTGAAGGCGATGGCGGAAGCCACCGAGAAGAAGATTATCGACGGATGGAATCCTTTCACCGGGCCGATTGGGAAGCAGGACGGAACGCCGTGGCTGAAGGAAGGCGAAGTCGCCGACGACGCCACGCTGCTCGGCATGAACTTCTACGTCAAGGGCGTCGACGACAAGCTGCCGCAGTAAGCGCAGGCCTTGGCTCGGCCGGCTTTCGCCGGAACAGGAGAGGGCGCCTTTGGGCGCCCTCTTTTCATCTGCAGAGCTTCGAAGGTTTACCTGCCCGGCTTGCGAATCCCACTCACGAAAGTTCAGCGGGCGACTATCGTGTGAACGCCCGTAGGCAGCCTGATACGATCCGATGTGGGAGCGAGCGCCGGGCGCCCATCCGTAGTGATCTGCCATATCTCGACGGCGCCGCCAAGCGGCGCTTCCTCATTGCGATAACGGTTCACGCCAACGAAGAGCTTTTGTCCCGTGCGATCAAAAGCGAGTCCTTGCGGCAGCACGCCTGCGAGCGGCCATTCGCCGTGCGGCGATAGCCGTCCTGTTTCAGAGTCCAGCTGATAGAGGCTGAGCGACGCGTGCTCCGTCCAGTCGCGCGAGCCATCTGGCTTACCGGTGCCGCGAAGATTGGACGTGACAAGAAAGCGGCCGTCGGGGCTGAAGGCGATCGTCTCGGCGCCCCAGCCACCAAGCGCGATGTGAGGCACGGTGTGCCTTGCTGCGTCGCCCGTCGTCCCGACATCGGCAAGCCGGACTGTGGTGAGGATGCCCTCCTGAACGCCATAGAAACCAGCCGTATCGATTCCCCATTGAACATCGGAGGTGATGTAGTAGCGGCCGTCCGGCGAAAAGCGGCCGACAAACGGGAACTTGTTCGTCTGGATGCGATTGCCCCAGGAACGAATAGCAGAAACTGCTCCGTCCTCTCCGCGCAGCACCTCGTAGAAGGCAACCTGACCACGGTCGACGAGATTGACCCCGACATACCGGCCGCTTGGATGCCACTGCACCCAGGTCGCTTTCAATGGAATGAAACCCGTTGACGGCTCAAGACCGAGACCGAAGCTGGATGCTTGGCCGAACCGACCCTCTCTGACCGGAACGAAAGTGAGTTCGTGTTCGGCGTCGGCAGTAATTGCGGCGATGAGATCGCCAGCAGGATTGAGATGGATCGCCTGCGGCTGGATTCCGATCCTCACGCTGTCGACCACCGCCGAGTGGCCGCCATCGAACTGGAGCGATCGGATCGTGTCGCCTTGCTGCAACTCGTCGAGGCGGGTCGCCCGTTCGGAGCGTTGACGGAAGGTTTCGGCGACGAAAACGAACTGGCCATCCAGGGAGACGTCTAGTGCTCCGGGCGGCCCATAGGTCGAATTCGAAACCTCCGTCATCGCAACAGGGCGAGACCGCTCTGTCGGCGAGGTGATGATGGACAGCGTATCCCGATTGTGAGGATCTGGAGGCCCGAGCTCGCCCGTCTCGTAGACGGTCGGCACCATATCGACATCCGACAACGCAAAGACGATCCCTCCGCGACTTTCGGCCGGCTGAGCGCTTGAGAGGTTCGGCATCAGGAATAGAAGAATAGCAGCGAGAGAACAGCGTCGCATGGATGTCTCCATATCGATTGAAGGCGCCTATTTTCGGGGTTCGCTTTCAGTCGTCAAATCGATATTTGACATCTCAATATTCCTCTCAGTAATAAGAGTTCGGAGGTCCAGCATGAATCTGGCTTCGATCGATCTGAACCTGCTTGTCGCCTTCGACGCTCTGCTCAGTGAAGGCAGCGTGAGCGCGGCGGCAGCTCGTATCGGGCTCAGCCAGTCAGCGATGAGCAAGCGCCTCGCCCATCTGCGTCGGCTCTTCGCCGATGATCTCTTCGTCCGTCATGCCGATGGCGTGCGGCCGACCGAAAAGGCGCTCGACCTCGCCGATCCGATCCGGGCCGCGCTACGGCAGATCCAGGATGCGCTGGGAGGGTTCGGCCAGTTCTCGCCGGAGCGATCGGGTCGCATCTTCAGGATCGCGACCACCGATCACATCGCGGCGACTTTAATGCCCAGACTGATGCCGGTGCTCCGTTCAGCGGCGCCGAGAATTTCGATCGTCCTGCGCAGCCTACACCGACAGGAAATCGTCGATTGTCTCGAGAAGGGCTCGATAGACCTTGCGATCACTATCCTGCCCGATGCGCCGACAACGATCAAACGTGCATCACTCTTCCACGTGAACTGGCTATCGATCGTCTCGGCAGAGCATCCTGAGATCCGCGACGCGATGACGCTCGAACTCTTTCTGAAGTATCCGCACTTGCTGGTCACTCATGTCGGCGATCTGAAGGGCTACATTGATCGCCTTCTGGACGACCGCGGCCTGAAACGGACCGTCGCAATGAGCCTGCCTTATGCGCTCGCCGTGCCGGCGATCATCGCCCAGACGGACATGATCTGCACCTTGTCGGCAAACGTGATCCGGCTGACGAATTGGCCGCGCGTGCGCTCTTTTCCGCTGCCCTTCGACTACTTCGGTTATCGGGAAACTCTGCTATGGCATCGGAGGAACGACAGCGACTCCGGTCACGCCTGGCTCAGGCGGATGCTTATCCGTGCAAGCGAAACAGTCACGTCCTAGAGCGCTTTGCGTTTTGGTCGAAACAAAACCGCGCTCTAACTCTCTATTTTAAAGCATTTTGTCGGACGCCAAACGAAGACGTTTGGCTGCAAAATGCTCTAGCAGAAAGGGTCTTCGCCCCGCCGGCGATCAGACCGCCGAACCGTAGAGATCGTAGGCGTCGGCGCGGTCGATCTTGACGGTGACGATGTCGCCGGCGCGCAACGGGCGGCGCGACTGGATATGCACCGAGCCGTCGATTTCGGGCGCGTCGTATTTGGTGCGGCCCTTCGCCGAGGTGCCATGCGCCTCGTCGATCAGGACAGGCAGGCGTTTGCCGACTTTCTTGGCGAGCTGCGTCGCCGAGATCTTCTGCTGGCGCTGCATGAAGCGGTGCCAACGCGCTTCCTTGATCTCCCGCGGTATCTGTTCGAGGCTGAGATCATTGGAGCGGGCGCCCCTGACAGGCTCGTATTTGAAACAGCCGGCGCGATCGATCTTCGCTTCGTCCAGCCAGTCGAGCAGCATTTCGAAATCGTCGTCGGTCTCGCCGGGGAAGCCGACGATGAAGGTGGAGCGGATCGCCAGATCCGGACAGATTTCGCGCCAGCCGCGAATGCGGTCGAGAGTCTTTTCGCCATGGGCAGGCCGGCGCATGTTCTTCAGCACCTGCGGCGAGGCGTGCTGGAACGGAATGTCCAGGTAGGGAAGGATCTTTCCTTCGGCCATCAGCGGGATGACATCGGCGACATGCGGGTAGGGGTAGACATAGTGCATGCGTACCCAAACGCCGAGCTTGCCGAGTTCCTCCGACAGATCGAGGAATTTTGCCCGCACTTCGCGATCGCCGAACATGCTGGTCTGGTATTTGATGTCGATGCCGTAGGCGCTGGTGTCCTGCGAAATGACCAGTATCTCCTTAACGCCGGCCTTGGCCAGTTTCTCGGCTTCGCGCAAAACGTCGGCCGCCGGTCGCGAGGCGAGGTCGCCGCGCAGCGCCGGAATGATGCAGAAGGTGCAGCGGTTATTGCAGCCTTCCGAAATCTTGAGATAGGCATAGTGGCGCGGCGTGAGCTTGACGCCTTGCGGCGGCAAAAGGTCGATGTAGGGATCGTGGCTCGGGGGTGCTGCCTCATGCACTGCAGCCATCACGCTCTCGTAGGCCTGCGGACCGGTGATGGCGAGAACGTTGGGGTGTTTCTCGCGGATTACGTCAGGTTCGGCGCCTAGACAGCCGGTGACGATGACCCTGCCGTTCTCCGAAAGGGCGGAGCCGATGGCATTGAGCGATTCATCACGAGCCGAATCGAGAAAGCCGCAGGTGTTGACGACGACCAGATCGGCGCCGTCATGTTTGCGCGCGATCTCGTAGCCTTCGGCGCGCAGGCGCGTGATGATGCGCTCCGAGTCCACGAGGGCTTTCGGGCATCCAAGGCTTACGAAGCTGACGCGAGGGGCAGACATGTGCGGTTTCCAATGGACGCGGGCCGGAAACCCTAAGGCCCGGCCCGGAAGTCTCGATACATGTTGATCTTTAGAACTTTCGCAGAAGCTCAATTTGCACGGCGCAATAGCATAGTTCCGCAATCAAGCAAACCGGGGAATGGCTTGGCGCCGCTCGGCGGGCCTGCGCTGCTAAAGGGTCAAGTTCAATGACCGCCCGGTCCGAACCACGGCGCCAGGAACGCAAACTGTTCGGGGAACTGCTGCACGGCACCATCCAGAAGCATCTTCACGGCGACGTAGAGAATGATCACGAGGCCGATATAAGCAATCCAGCGGTACTTATGCAGGAGGCGTGCGACAAACGAAGCGGCGAAGCCCATCAGCGCAATCGACAGCGCCAAGCCGATGATCAGGACCGTCGGATGGTCCATTGCCGCGCCTGCGACTGCAAGGACGTTATCGAGAGACATCGAAACGTCGGCAATGACGATCTGCCAGGCTGCCTGAGCAAAGGTCTTGCGCGGCCCTTTGCCGCCGATCGTCCCGCTCTTGTCGTAATCGACATTCGACAACGATTCCGTCGCGTCATGTTCCTGCTCGTGGCTGACACGGAGTTCGCGCCACATCTTCCAGCACACCCAAAGCAGCAGCAGGCCGCCGGCTATGAGAAGAATGGGGCCGATTGTGAGGAGCCACTGGGTGATTAGTGCGAAGAAGATGCGAAGCACGGTGGCCGCCGCAATGCCGACGAGAATCGCCTTCTTGCGCTGGTCCGACGGCAGGCCTGCCGCGGCAAGGCCGATGACGATGGCATTGTCGCCGGCAAGCACAAGGTCGATGGCGATGACCTGGAGCAGAGCCGCGAGGCCAGAGGCGGTAAAAATTTCCATCAGCTGGAATTTCCTTGCTTGGTCGCCAATCGTTCGCGTGGGGTGCCCGAACGCCTAACGTGTATGGTTCCCGCGCGTCAAGAGATGGCTTGAGAACAAGGCCGGCAAACCGCCTGATCTGCCGTGATCAAGATGACCCCGAAACCAGAACGCAAATGGCGCCCCTGCAAGGAAAATCTGTCGAAACTGCTCATGCCAAGCAGTCCTCTGCAGGCATCGGGATAGTAAAAATGATGTCATGCGGCAATCGGTGCGAAATCGTCGGCCGGGGCGCGAGCCGCGCATGCACCAAGGTCGCGACTCCGCTCACGACCGCTCCACGATTGGTGGAATCCTCGACAAATGCCCAGTTCCGCTGCCCAGTTCCGCCTGGCGTCGCAACCATGCGATGCAGGGCTTGATCGAGAACGACAGCACGGGTTGAAGCACGCCGCCACCGCGATAGATTTCGGGGACCGAAGAGTACGATGCCTTAGAAAGTGTTCCTCACAGGAGAGGCTCGTGACGTCTGACGACAACACACCCGTCCTTTCAGGGGCGATCGGGGAGTACCGCGAGTTCGATCCTCCGGCCGCACTCGAAAGGCATTTCCTGTGTGTCTGGTCCAATACATTGCGTCCGGACGCGGGGAGCTTATCGGCCGTGGTCCCAGACGGTTGCGTCGACATCACCTGGATCGACGGCGATCTGGTCGTAGCAGGCCCCGACGTGGCCGTTGCCCTCTCTACGCTGACACCCGGCTCTACTGTGATCGGCACCCGCTTCGGACCGGGTGCGGCAAGCCGGTGGCTCGGGCTGCCGATGTCGGAGATCGTCGGCGGCCGGGTGGGGCTCAGCCAGTTCTGGGGGGCGCTGGCGCGCGAAATCGCCCAGAGAATTGGTGATGCATCCTCCACGGCGGAGCGGATGCGGGCGATGCAAGCGGCGCTCTCCCGGCTTGCGCCCGATGTCAAGCCGCCGCCTCCGGACATGGGATTTGCCTTCAACGCGCTGAAAACGGAATCCGCCGGTCCGGGCATGGCGGTGATCCTCGATCGGCTCGACGTCAGCCCGCGAACACTTCGCCGCCGCTGCCAGGAGGCTTTCGGCTATGGTCCGAAGACGCTCGACCGCATTCTCCGCTTCCAGCGGTTTTTGAACCTGGCGCGGCAGTCCGCCGAGCCGCGCCTTGTCGATCTTGCGTTCGAGGCGGGCTATTCGGACCAGGCGCATCTCACGCGCGAGGTGCGGCGCCTGTCGGGGTTCTCGCCCGCGACGGTTCTGCGACAGCTCGGCGCCTGAACTGGCCGTTTCGTTCAATACGCCACCGCCAACTCCCCCTAGTCTGCCTTCGTTGAAAGGAGGCAGATATGACGATCTACAAATGCCGCATCATCACCGCGTCCATCGACCGGGACTGGCGCGAAGTCTACGACTTCGCCTCCATCCCGGAGAATTTCCAGCGCTGGGCGGCAGGCCTTGGCCGGCGCTTCGAAAGATCGGGCGAAGAATGGACTGCGGAGGACCCCGAGGGCCGGCCCATCCGCATCCGCTTCTCCCGGCCCAATGAATTCGGTGTCCTCGATCACATCGTCTTCGCCGAGGGCAAGGAAACCCGCAATGCGGTGCGCGTGGTACCCAACGGGACCGGCGCGGAGGTCATGTTCGTGCTCTTAAGGAAGCCGGACATGACGGAGGAGATATTCGCTGCCGACGCCGCCGCGGTAGAGCGCGACCTCAACACCCTGAAGGCAATGCTCGAACGCTGAGCTTCCCAAGATTCACGAAAGGAGAAGATCATGGCCAAATCCAGCAACGACAAGCGCATCGACTATGTCGAGTTTTCCGTCGGTGACATCGCGCGCTCGCGCGACTTCTATGGCAAGGCCTTCGGCTGGTCCTTTAAGGACTACGGGCCGAGCTATTGCGAGTTCAACGACGGCCGCCTGACCGGCGGCTTCGCCCTCGGTGGCCAGAGCAAGGCGGCAGGCGGGCCGCTGGTGATCCTCTATGCCGACGACCTTGACGAGACCCAGCGCCACGTCGAGGAGGCCGGTGGGAAGATCGTCAAGCCCGCCTATTCCTTCCCCGGCGGCCGCCGCTTTCACTTTTCCGACCCGGACGGCTACGAGCTGGCCGTGTGGTCGGGCAAGTGAGAAAGCGGAAGGGGGCGCCGAGCCGAGCCCGGCGCCTCTTTCGAGTGGTTTTGGGCGGGCCGTCGGGCTTAATGCCGCTCTTGGCGCCAGGAGCGGATAGTGAATACTGACCGGGCGAGCTACCAAGGATTTGATTGCGCGGCTGGTATCTCTGTGCTGACCCACCTTAGAGATGCCAGCGCTGCTGTTGTAACAAAATTATTGTCCGATGGCGTAGCTCGCATCGTATAAGGCTGGCCTGAGGACCATCGCATACCGCACGAAGCATGACGGAACCGACACGAACGACAGTACGGCAAAGGCTGTATGCTTTTTTGATTGCAGGCCTGGGCGGGCTGGCCGCATCGGCAATCTCGTTTTCGATGACGCTCTACGAAGCTGCCCATCCGCCAAAGGTGCCGGTTGTGCAGGCAGGCCAGCAGATCGATACCGGTCGCTGGTTTGTGACCTTGCGAACGGCACGTGTCGGAACAGTGCCGCCGACAGGCGTTCCTCCGTCGCGGCCGGTGCAGCTTCTGATGGTGGATCTGGACGTGGTGAACCGTTCCGCCACTCCAAACAACGTGCTCTATCGCACCGTGACGCTTAGCGCGCCGGCGCAAAAGCTGCCGATGCCAACGGTTTATCTCGATCGCGACAAGTATCTGGCGGGATATTTCAATCCCAACATGCCGGAACGCCTGACCATGGCCTGGGAGTGGCCGGCCGGTGTGTCCGTGCCGGACAAGGTGACGATCACCGTTACCGGCCAAATCTACAAGCTGCGCGACAATCTCTACGGCGCAAGCGGGTGGTACGACCGAGATCCCGTTGCGACGGTCGATCTGCCGGTGGAAAAGGCGCTATGATGCGCATGGTGCGTTCGGTGCTTGCGCTGCTGTTCGCTGCCGCCGTGCTCTACGGCATGCAGCATACGCGTCCGCTCTACAGCGACATTACATCGCCGATAGTCTCTTCGGGCGGCATGAACAAGCGTGTCCAGGCTAGCGCGTTCGCGCTTTCGCTGGACAGCGCCAGGGTCGCCCGTGTCCTCAACGTCGAGACCTTCGGGAAGTCAAAGACCTACACGAGTTCCGGCGTATGGGTTGTGGTCGAAGGCGAGGCGGAGGCGAAATTCGAGACCTTGCGTCTCACATCGGGTGAGTGGCTGAGCGGCAGCGGCATCCGTTATGTCCTGACCGACCGGCTGCCGGCGACGATCGAAATGATGCCGGGCGATGCCTATCAGCCCGGCCTGCCACGCCGCGTCCTTCTGGCGTTCGAAGTGCCGGAAGAAGCCGTCGCCGGCGGGACCGTAGTGGTCGCACGCACAAAATTGCTGCCGCTCGACGATGAGATCCGCATCACCACGGATGTTTCCGGCAAAGACATCGAGCCCGCAATCACTATCCGCCGCAACGAAGAAAGGCCGCCATGGACAGTTCTCCCGCAAAGGTGATGTCAACGCGGCGAGGTTATCGGCTGAGCATGACGGCGCTGGTGGTTGCGCTGCCTGCAGCGCTAGTCGTGCAGACGTGGGGAAGCATCAAGGACTGGCGCTCCCAATTTTTGCGCCAGCCGCTATCTGCGACCTTGGGGCAACCGATCGACTATGCCGGCGCAAGCTGGACAGTGACGCGCATCACCAGACTGGCAGGCAGTGAGGGAAACGCCGTCGTCCTCGCCGAATTCGAAGCTCTCGCAGCTGACCCGAAGGCGCTCGGCGCCGTTCCGTGCAAGGTGCGGCTTTCCGACGGAAGCGGTCGCGAATGGCAGCCAACCCTATTTGCCGATCCGATGGTCAGGAAGCAATATCCGGAGGCCCAGCAACGGTCCCTGTGTGGCGGCATGGCGTTCGCGGCGGCCGAGCCCGGCAAGCCGGCACGGATGACTGCCAGCTTTTCGATTCCGCCTGCGGCGAGCAGCCTCACGCTATCGATTGGCCTCTACTCGGCGCTACCGAATCATCTCAGCGTCAGCGAGCCGCAGACCTGACGCCACGACTGCAGTCTCGAGCACGGCTGCAAGCAGCGCGACTCGGACTGCGTCGAGCAGGATTCCTCCTTCGAGTTCGCTTGGGCTGCCGATGAACAGGCTGATCGTGTCGGCGAAGATCTGCCAAGTTGCGAGGTCATGCGCTCCGATCAGTCTTGTCAGGCCATACCACATCCAGGCGCCGATCCAGGAGATGGCCTGATAGGCGATGACGAAGGTGACAAGCGTCGCAAGGCCGGCACTGAGCGTCAGCTTGAGACAAGTCCAGACCGGCGAATAGCGGCTGCGGTAGCCGCCAACGAAGTGCGTCGCGAAATCCTTCAGCCACTTTTGCCATGAGGTCGTGCGCGATAGCGCAGGACCGGGAGCGGCCGGCGCGGAAAGCTCATAGCCGTTGATGATCGCCGCCATCACCAGCCAGACAATCGGCAGCAACGCGAAAAAGAACAGATTCTGAAGCTGCTCTCCGAAGGGAAGCGGCCGGAATTCCACCGGAACGAACTGGCCGGCGGCAGCCGCCGAAGTTACCGGCGCAAACAAATCGAGGCTGAGCTGCTGCAGCGCCGCGCCTGCGCCAAGCCAGCGGATGAACTGGTCTTTCCATACGTCGAGCGCGTAGAGACCGATGAAGACCCAAGTTGCGTCCGTCGCCACGATCAGCAGCCGCCAGTAGGGGTGAGAGGCGCGCGCATTCAGTCGCTTGGCGGCAAAACGCACCAGCCAGCAAATGACGATCGACAGTACCACGCCGCTTGACTGAAGAATGGCGAAGATGTCGACGCTCTTGCCGAGCTCGGCTTGGGCCAGCGCCATGCGCGAATATTCGCGAACCGTATCGCCAAGAAAGCCCCAGGCGGCATAATAGGCGAAGAAAGGCAGGATCGCAGCGGCGGTAATCGCCAGGATCGGCTCGCGTTTTGTTTCGTCCGCTCCTTTTGCTTGTTGCCTCAGTCCCGCCACCGCCGGCATATGCGGCCGGAGCACCACGAACATCATGACCAGCACCGTCAGCTTGGCGAGAATCACCAGCGACAGCATGACCATTCCGCCCAGCGGGAATTGGAGGCCGATCGTGACGGCGCCCTGTAGCAGCAGATCATGAGCGATCACACCGAGGCAGCCGACCAGCAATAGCTGCGGCCAGCACTGGACAAGCAACCGCGTGGTTACTGCAAGAGGCCGGTATATGTCGTCAATCGTCGTGGTCATCGCGTCGGGTGACTTTTGTGCTCCGGTCCGGACTTAAGATGTTGTTCGTCAGACGATCCCCCAAATCCAAAAGGAGGGGTTGCATTGGCGGAGGGAGGACCTGAAATCCAACCTTCTCCATGGATCTGCGATCACCTTCGTAGTTGGGGTGTTCGGCTGATGCTGTTCATTTGACCTGTTCAATCTCCGGACCTGGGTCGACTGGCGGAGCCGGCGTGCAATCTAGCCCCTTGCATTCCTCGACAGGGCTATCTGCTGTCGGAAGGCAGTTTCGGCCGTCGCAATGAACTGCCGGCTCCGGCGCTTCTTCGTGGTTAGGCGGATCAAGCTCATCCTCAGCGCATCCTACTAGTCACATCGCTCCGGCATTAGTTCCGAGGCAGATAGCCTCCTCGTAGGATTTTGGGAGTACTGGTTTGCTCGCGCCAATGTCGCGTAGATAGCGCGAACTTGAGGGAGCTACCAGTCCTCCTAGGTCCGCTCGCCGAACTCTGCGCCGTTTCCGGGCGTCGGACGACGATCGTCGGGTGGAATCTGGATGACCTCCGCCTCTGTGCGGCCAAACTCCCGGCCGATTTGAAATGCCGCATACAGCGCGCCAAGACCGATTAGGAATCGAAGCATTTGAGATCTCCTTCGGCGGTAGAACTACACGGCCGGCAGTCAGTTCCACAGGGGCGGAACCACAACGTTCAACATTCGTTGCCACTGACAGTGGGCCAAGGAGGACGCCACAGATGGCGGACAAGAGGACGAGCGACACGAGCCGAGTTAAGAAGGGTGCAGAACTTGAAGTTGAGCACCTGGCGGAGATGACAGACGTAACGCCCAAACAGGCACGGGCATTGCTTCGCAAGCACGGCGCGGACTGGCAGCGGCTGAGGGACGAAGCTGAAGATTTGAAGAAAGACGATTAGTCGGGTCGATCTCCGGCCGGCGCGATTCAGGCGTAGCCTCGCCTGACTGGGGACCTAATTGCGCACAAGCCAGTCCAGCGCGTCTGAGTCGACATGCTCGTGGTCGGTTGCGAGTCGCGCTTGAATGTCGCGAAATGGAACGCGTGGCGACGCGACGATGCTGCTCGGCCGTAAGCAAGAGCTTGTGGGTGAAGAAGAAGCGTGCCTCGACGCTCTATCGCCCGCCGTGCCGAAAGGTCCGGCGGGCTTTTTTTGCGTCTGGAACAAAGCCTTGAGACGACAGTTTGAGCTTTTGCAGCATATCTCGCAGACCGATGCTGCGATCGGTGTCCTCCGATCAAGCCCGCGTTCTCTCCCGGAGGGCGCGGGCTTTCTTTCGCTGTCGCCTCCAAGGGAACATCTGCCCGAGACCGTAGTTTGGACGCGGACCGCTTCCCCATTGGCGGTCTTCCACTACTCCCCCGCTGACCCCGGCGGGCGGGGGTTTTTGTTTTCCGGTCTGCTTCAAAAGAAACATCCGGCCTCCCTGTGCGTTCGGCTCCAAAGGGATGATTATGAGCGAAGATGCTGGCAAGGGCAGCCCTGGCGCCCGGTGCGCTGGCCCATTACTTGGCCGAGCAAACAGGCATCTCGGAGCCCGATGCTCGGGTGCTAATCGAACTGATCGGCACCAACTGGAATTCATTGATCCGTGAGGCGCGGGTGCTGAAACCGCGGCGTTGACGCCCCACCCCGTCGGTGCGGCGGTTTTTTCCTTTCATTGAGGCTCAATCTTGGATTAGCGCGCAGGCGAGTGCAGTGAGGGAGCGTTTGCATGTTCATCCGCCAAAAAGCCAGAGAAGCTGGCGTGTTCAGCTCGTCAGAAGTGGCCTTGCTAGGCCGTGTGTTCGACAGGTTGCAGGTTGAGGGTCAATCCCCTCACGCCGGGAGGCGCTCGCGTCCCGCATAATAGCGAACTACGAGGCTGGGATCACAGACGAGGAAGAACTGGTTACGGCGTCAAAACTGTCATTGGGGCGCTAAGCGACTCGCCGCCAGCCTCCGACTTGTGCGTTTGTGGAAGCGTAGGCGCTCAATTCATTACGCAACACGCGTCAGTCTTGCTTCCGCTTCCACAGGTCCGAAGTCGAAGTGTTCAGTTCCAAAATTTGTCGCAATTTGTGACAGCGGTATCGGATTGTTTGGAATCGTTCGCACTCCGGTGGCACCGGTTTGGCCGCGTATCAACTGATCTATTATAACCTCAACGCAATCCGCGGCTGCCTTTGCCTGGCCCTGGTCGTTGTTTGGGTTGAGATCGTTTTGATTGTAAGCCAGCGCAACAGCGCTGCCCATCGTAAGCGTGAGGACAGCAGCGAGGATGACCTTCTTCATCGCCTCCTCCATCTTGCCTTTTGCCCGCTCCGCAAGACCACAACGGGCCTGTCACGGATCTGAGTCTAGTTTGGCTGCGGCCTAGACCGATTACCCTATCGCCTTGGGCCGGTTACCCTTCGTCCCCTCGCGTCGCCATCGGTCAGCCTGATTGGCGCCCTTACAGGGAATTTGCCATTGGCTGTCGGGAGAGCGCTCGCCCTATTGTTGGCGCTGTTGTTCTGGCTGATAGGCTCGTCCTAACGGCGGTTGCCAAGCCCGCGGCTATGCCTTCGCACGAAGCGTGAATGGACCTGGAACACGTCGTCACCTAGATCGTTTACTGCTGTCATGCCGTCGACCTCGATCCGCAAAACGGAATACGATCCGGAAAGAAGAATCCTCTCAGTATGGTTCGTGACCAGCGGCAAATGTTACGAATTTGAGGACGTACCGCCGGAGACGTTTGCCGCATTCCGTGCTGCCTTCGCCAAGGGCCGCTATTTCAACAATCATATCCGCGACCGCTTCCGTTACCGTTTGGTCGAACCGACACAGTAACTGACTGGATTGGCCTGTCCAATGGCTCGTTGCTAACCGGCTTCCTCGGCACACACTTCCCCCATTCGGTTGGCCTTCGTCTCCGCTTGTTGACAGAATCGCCTCGCCCCCCTGTGGTGCCATCTCTCCGGGTCGTCGGCAAATCCGCCGGAACCGATCCGCTCCCCAGAGCTTTCGTAATCAGGGGCAGCGTCAAAGAGGAGACTGTTATGGATCGGCAGGAAAATAGTGTTTTGGAGGCTGGCTGGCTTTTGGCGGTCCCGCTTTCTATCGGGTTTACCGTTTTGATTGCAGGCTTAGTGCTGGGCTAGTGTGCTATGAGAACCGGAACTCGACCGCTCGCCCCTGGGCCGTCCATGATTGCCGGGCGTCAA
This sequence comes from Mesorhizobium sp. M5C.F.Ca.IN.020.32.2.1, assembly GCF_004023105.1. Lineage (NCBI taxonomy): Bacteria > Pseudomonadati > Pseudomonadota > Alphaproteobacteria > Hyphomicrobiales > Phyllobacteriaceae > Mesorhizobium > Mesorhizobium sp. M5C.F.Ca.IN.020.32.2.1. Next base: position 13,651 of record NZ_RZSX01000056.1, read on the forward strand.
CGGAATCAAAATCGCGCAATAGCTGCGGCACAAGAGCAAGGCGGACGTCACCGTCGCGCTTTTCGCCAGCCCGCTGATCGCGCTTCTGCCTCGCTGCAAAATCAGCGCTCCCCCTTGCCGGTCGAGGTTACGGTTCGGTCATAACGGCGCGGGCGAGAAAGGCGCCCGCTAGGCGTCCATCTCCAGCCGATCGTGCACCGGCTTATCGTGCCAGATCACTTGCCTGAGATCCCGCATATCGACCGGCTGCGCACAGATCGGGCAGATGTAAAAATGGTCGCCTTCGTTCTTGGGCGGGTCG
>NZ_RZSX01000570.1:0-4195 GCF_004023105.1 Mesorhizobium sp. M5C.F.Ca.IN.020.32.2.1
GTAGCGGCCGGTTCCCGATAGTGGCTTGTCATCGGTGTGGCCGTCGACGCGCAGCACCCAGTTGATCTCCGGCGGGATCTCCTTCTGCAGGTCGATAATGGCGTCGGCGAGCTTCTTCATCTCGTCCTTGCCGGCATCGTTGATCACTTCGGAGCCTGTCGGGAAAAGCACTTCCGACTGGAAGACGAAGCGGTCGCCGACGATGCGGATGTTCTCGCGATCGGCGAGGATCTCGCGCAAGCGCCCGAAGAAGTCGGACCGATAGCGGTTCAGTTCCTGCACCCGTTGCGCCAGCGCGACGTTCAGGCGGCGGCCGAGATCGGCGATCTTGGTGTTGGACTCGCGGTCGCGCGTTTCGGATACGTTGAGCGCTTCTTCGAGCGCTCCGATCTGCCTGCGCAGCGCCGCGATCTGCTGGTTGAGGATTTCGACCTGGCTCAGCGCCTGCTGGCTGATCTGGCGCTGGTTGTCGAGTTCACCAGAAAGCGCCGTGGCGCGCTGGTTGGCCGCGTCGCCGGCACCGGCGCCTTGCGCCAGCAATTGCTCGAGCCGGCTCTTTTCCGCCTCCGACGCCGACAGCGACGCCTGCAAATTGGCGAGCGAATCTTCCTTGTCCTGCGTCGTCGAGCGCTCCAGCGCCAGAAGCTGGGTCAGTTCGTTTATCTGCAAGTTGAGGCGGTTGAGTACCGTGTCCTTGCCGGAGATTTCGCGGCCGAGCAGGAACTGCGCCAGCACGAAGACGGTGAGCAGGAACATGATCGCCAGCAGCAACGTCGACAGCGCGTCGACGAAGCCTGGCCAGTAATCGATACGGCGATCGGTACGCCGGCTCCTGGCGAGAGCCATGCTAATGGACTCCGGTCTTCTTCAGGGCGTCGGCGATCTTCTCCAGCGTATTGCGCATAGCCTTCTGCTCGTCCGACTGGGCCTCGACCCAGTCGCGCATGATCTGCTGCTCCGAGCGCATGTTCTTGACCAGGCCCGAAATGCCGTCGGCAAGGTTGGCCATGGCGGTGGCGACACGCGGATTGGCGCCGCCGCCGCTTTCCTGCATGCTGCGCAGTCTTTCCGACAGGACGCGGATCTCGTCGGAGGACTCGGCCTTTGGCGGTTCGGCGACGACGATGTCGGACGACAGGTCGGTGACCGAGGACAGCCAGTTTTCGAGCTCGGTGTAGAAGCGTGTCTGGGCGCGGCCAGCCTGCAGGTCGAGGAAGCCGAGCACCAGGGAACCGGACAGGCCAAACAGCGACGACGAGAAGGCGGTGCCCATGCCGGCGAGCGGCGCGGAAAGCCCCTGCTTCAGCGATTCGAGCACGGCGGCGGCATCGCCGGAGCCGGGATCGAGCGAGTCAATAGTTTCGCGGATCGAGCCGATCGTGTTGAGCAGGCCCCAGAAGGTGCCGAGCAGGCCAAGGAACACCAGCAGCCCGACAAGATAGCGCGAGGTGTCGCGGCTTTCGTCGAGGCGGGTGGCGATCGAATCGAGCATGGTGCGCATCGAGCTGGTCGAGAAGGCGATCGTCGACGAGCGGCCGATCATCGCCTTCATCGGCGCCAGCAGCACCGGTTCGGTGGTTTCGGAGCCGGCCCGAAATGAGTTGACCCAGCGCACTTCGCGAAACAGCCGGCCGACCTGCACGAAGGCCAGCAGGATGCCGACCGCAAGCACGCCGATGATCAGGCCGTTGAGACCGGGATTGGTGGCAAAGGCGTTCGAGATCTGACGGGTCAGGATGGCGGCGATGAAGGCGACGATCATCAGGAAGATGACCATGGTCAGCAGAAAAACCTGCGGGCTCGACAATTTGTGCGGGTCGTACATCAGGACGTCGGAGCGTCTGCCCACGCCGAAGGATTTGAGTAAAGCCATCCGTGCCCCGTTTCCGATGCCGTCAATTCACGTTTGACGGCGACTCTAAACGCAATTGTGACCAAATTGAATGGCGCTTGGCAATATTGCCGGCCGGACCATTGGCGTCAGAGTCGGTTGATGACCAGGCAGTCGACCATGGCGGCAAGATGCAGGCCGGCGCCGGTGACGACAAAGCCGTGCCACAGCGCATTGTGGAAGCGCAGGCCCTTCCAGGCGAAGAAGATGACGCCGCAGGAATAGACGATGCCGCCGGCAACAATCAGCGCGATCGATGTCGTCGGCAATGTCTGGACCAGCGGCTCGACAAGAACGATGCCGCTCCAGCCGATGGCTAGATAGAAGACGATCGCCAGCCGGTCGAAGCGGCCGGGAAGAAGCACTTTGATGGCGATGCCGATCGCTGCCGCGAGCCAGACCAGGACGATCATCGAGATGGCAAGCGGCGAGCCGTCGAGCTGGGCGAGGAAAGGCGTGTAGGTCGCGGCGATCAGCAGATAGATCGCGGCATGGTCGAAGCGCCGCAATATCCACTTGGCCGGCGACGACACCGGCCACAGGTTATAGGCCAGCGACACCGACAGCACGGTGAGCAGCGAAACCACGTAGAAAGAGGCGGCGATATATTCGCCCGGACCGGCATGGAAGGAGGCCAGCGCCAGCAGCGCCGAGCCGGCGGCAATGGCGAGCACGATGCCCACCGCATGGACGATGCCGTCGGCGATCATTTCGGCGCGCGAATAATGCCAGCGTCCCATGAAGGGGATTTCGATCCGGGATTCGGGGCCGATATACGTCATGAATGATCCTGCATCCCCTTATCTGGGCGGATGCGGGGCAGTATTTCAAGCGTTGGTTGCGGTTTTGCGACTGCGGCGGTTCAGCGCGCCAAGTCCGCTAGCTAGAGCTAGCGCGGCGTCACCGGCTTCCTGACGACCTTCAACAGCGCACGCTGGATGATCTCGTTGCCGGCGACGATCGAGCCGCCATCCAGCATGTTCTGCCCGCCGGCGAAGTCGGAGATGAAGCCGCCTGCCTCGCGGATCAGCAGGATGCCGGCGGCGATGTCCCAGGCCGACAGGCCGGTTTCCCAGAATCCGTCCATGCGGCCGGCAGCGACGTAGGCGAGATCGAGCGAGGCGGAGCCGAGGCGGCGCACGCCCGAGACTTCGGCCATCACGTTGCGCAGCTCGACCAGGAAATTGCCATGCTGACCGCGGCCGAGATGCGGCACGCCGCAGCCGATCACCGTGTCGATCAGCTTGGTGCGGCTGGCGACCCGCAACCGGCGGTCGTTCATAAAGGCGCCGCCGCCGCGCTCGGCAGTGTAGAGTTCGTCCATCGCCGGATTGTAGACGACGCCGGCGACGATCTGGCCCTGACGCTCCAGCGCGATCGAGATGGCGAAGAGCGGAATGCCGTGCAGGAAATTGGTGGTGCCGTCGAGCGGATCGACGATCCAGCGGTGCTGGCCGTCGTCGCCTTCGATCAGGCCGCGCTCCTCCATCAGGAAGGCGTAGCCCGGCCGCGCCTTCGACAGCTCGGTGAAAAGGATGTCTTCGGCCTTGCGGTCGGCCTGACTGACATAGTCGCCCGGCCCCTTCATCGAGACCTGCAGGTTCTGGACTTCGCCGAAATCGCGCGACAGCGAGCGGCCGGCCTTCATGGCGGCCTGGACCATTACATTAAGGATCGCGGAACGCGCCATTGTACTTTTTCCTGCTGCGCTTCTTCCTGCTGCCGGCGCTTTAGTCGGCGCGGCGCACGTAAGTGATTTCGTTGGTGTCGACGATGATACGTTCGCCCGACCCGATGAACGGCGGCACCAGCACGCGGATGCCGTTCTCCAGCATCGCCGGCTTATAGGATGAGGCGGCCGTCTGACCCTTCACCACTGGATCGGCCTCGGTGATGGTCAACGTCACCTGGTCGGGCAGTGAAATGCCGATCGGCCTTTCATCATAGAGCTGGACCGTCACCATCATGCCGTCCTGCAGGAAGGCGGCGCGATCGCCGACGAAATCCTTTTGCAGTTCAAGCTGCTCGTAGCTTTCGGTGTCCATGAACACCAGCGCTTCGCCCTGCTCGTACAGGTAGGAGAAATCCTTCATCTCCAGCCGGATCTGTTCGACGGTTTCGGCGGAGCGGAAACGCTCATTAAGCTTGGTGCCGTTGATCAGGTTCTTCAGCTCGACTTGGTTATAGGCGCCGCCCTTGCCGGGCTTGACAGTGTTGGTCCTGACCGCCACCCATAGGCCGCCGTCATGTTCGATGACGTTGCCGGGACGGATTTCGTTGCCATTGATCTTGGCCATGATGATG
>NZ_RZSX01000571.1:0-4194 GCF_004023105.1 Mesorhizobium sp. M5C.F.Ca.IN.020.32.2.1
CTCAAGCTGGCATCATGGGCGCAAGGCGCAAATTCCGGCGTCGAGATGGAGCTCTGGACCACCGAGCCGGGCGTTCAGCTCTATACCGGCCAGTATCTGGCGCCGCCTTCGCCGGGGCTCGAAGGACGTCGTTACAAGGCTTTTTCGGGCTTTTGCCTGGAGTCGCAGGTCTGGCCGGATGCGCCGAACCGGCCGTATTTCCCACAGGCCACGCTATGGCCGGGCCAGATCTACCACCATGTCACGGAATACCGGTTCCGATTGCCTTAACTCGGACCCGGTATCAGTTTTTCAACACTTGCTTCGTTAGATGGCCTGGCCGCCGGACACTTCGATCCGCTGGGCATTCACCCAGCGATTATCCTCGGATAACAAGCTGGCGATCATCGGCCCGATATCGTCCGGCATGCCGACGCGGCCGAGCGCGATCATATCCGCGAACACCTTGTTGAGGTCGGGCATGTCACGGACAGCGCCGCCAAGGAAATCAGTTTCGATCGCGCCCGGCGCCACCGTGTTGACCGCGATTCCGCGGGCGCCTAACTCCTTCGCCATGTAAACGCTGAGCACCTCGACCGCGCCCTTCACCGCGGAGTAGGCGGCAAAGCCCGGGTAGGACATCCTGGTGAGGCCCGAGGAGAGGTTTACGATACGTCCGCCGTTCGCGATCAGCGGCAGCAGCCTCTGGGTGAGGAAGAACACGCCCTTGAAGTGGACATTGACCAGCCGGTCAAACTGCGCCTCTGTCGTCTCTGCCATCATTGCCATGTCGCCATGGCCGGCATTGTTCACCAGATGATCGAACGTCTCGCGCTGCCAGGTCTCGCGCAACGCCGCCTGCAGGCGCTCAGTGAAGGAAGCGAAGGTGGCGACATCGCCGGTGTCAAGTTGCAGGGCGACCGCCCTGCGACCGGTTGCCTGAATCTCCGCGACAACGGCCCGAGCGTCCTCGCTCCGGCTATGGTAGGTGAGGGCAACGTCACCGCCGCGGCGTGCGATGTTGAGTGCGGTGTTGCGCCCGAGCCCGCGGCTGGCGCCAGTGACGAGGGTGATCTTGGTCATGGCCTGCTCCTTTGTTTGCACCACTGCTGTGGCCACGCCGATATCGGCGCGGTGGGCAGGCTTTTGTTGCCGGAAGCTCGACCGTTTTTGCCTAATCCTCCAAAATGCTTTGCGTGTCGGGCAGCAAAGGAATAGCTTCGGTCCATGACCGCGCTCCTCAATGCCGTGCGCCGCTATGCAGACACCAATGCCGACCCAGACGGCATGGCGCACACCCCGATACCGGGTCTCAACACGGTGCGGGCGACGGCGCCCAGCGATCTGGTCTACGACATCTCCCGACCGCTTGCCTGTCTGGTGGTCCAGGGGAGCAAGCACGTCACAATAGGTACTCAAGGCTTCGCCTTCTCAGGCGGAGATTCGCTGCTGATCACTGCGGACGTGCCGACGGTGAGCCAGATCACCCGTGCCAGCATCGCTGCCCCTTACTACTCGCTTGTTCTGGAACTCGACCCGGCGGTCATTGCGGAGCTGAGTGTGCAAATAGGCGCCCAGCATATGGCCGACCACGCGCCCGTGCGGGTTGACCCGACTGACGCTGAGGTCGCTGACGCGGCCCTGCGTTTGATGCGGCTGCTCGATCGCCCGGCATCGGTCCCGGTGCTGCAGGCCCAGCTTGTGCGCGAGATGCACTATTGGCTGCTGGCCGGACGGCACGGGTCGGCGATCCGACGTCTGGGGTGGCCAGACGGTCACGTGCAGCGAGTGGCGCGCGCGGTCGCCGTGCTTCGGGCAGAGTTCGCGCGGCCTTTACCGGTCGAGCGCTTGGCGGCTGTGGCCGGGATGAGTACGTCGTCGTTCCACCAGCACTTTCGCGCAGTAACCTCGCTCTCTCCCCTGCAATTCCAGAAGCAGTTGCGTCTGATTGAGGCGAGGCGGCTGATGCTATCGGAGGGAAAGACTGCGAGCAGCGCGGCGTTCGCGGTCGGCTACGAAAGCGTGTCGCAGTTCACCCGGGAATATGGTCGTCTGTTCGGCCGGACGCCTGTTCGGGATACCAAAGAAGCGAGAGGCAGAACCTTAGCCGCCGCTTGAGGCGCCGATACCCTGGAGGCGCAAAGCAGCCACGAAGCGCGAGCGGATGAGCACGGTCGCGCAGCGCCATGCGGTTCGAGCGCAGAGGGGATCACCCGCTTCGGGCGAACGCGCGGCGCTTGTAATCGGCGATTACATTGGAATAGCGCCACACTTGTTACTCCCACTGTTTGCTCTCCGGTGCCAAACTATCTCACGCCAACGAGCGATGAGCAGCGAAATGGAACCGCGCTTCAGCCATGAGGCGCGGGAATTCGCCCAAATCAGGAGGTATCAAGCCATGACTTCATCAGCCGAGAGCGGACGGAAAAGCGGACAGCCTGCCATGCGCACACCACCGGTGGTGTCGCCTGAGGCGTGGGAGGCGGCTCGCGAGCGGCTGCTCGTGAAGGAAAAGGCCCAGACCCGTGCCCGTGACGCGCTGGCCGCCGAGCGGCGGCGGATGCCGTGGATGGCCGTGGAGAAGACGTATGCGTTTGAGGGGCCTGACGGAAAGGTCAGCCTGCTCGACCTGTTCGACGGCCGGCGTCAGCTGATCGTCTACCGCGCCTTCTTCGAGCCGGGAGTGTTCGGCTGGCCAGACCACGCCTGCCGCGGCTGCTCCCTGGTAGCCGACCAGGTCGCCCACGTCGCCCACCTGAACGCCCGTGACACCACACTTGTCTTCGTCTCGCGTGCGCCGCAGGCTGATATCGCGCGGCTGAAGGCGCGGATGGGCTGGGAGATGCCGTGGTACACGCTCACCGACAGCTTCGACGCCGACTTCGGCGTGGACGAGTGGCACGGCCACAACGTGTTCATCCGCGACGGCGATCGCGCGTTCCGCACCTACTTCATCAACAACCGCGGCGACGAGCAGATGGGGAGCACCTGGAATTATCTCGACATTACCCCGCTTGGCCGGCAGGAGGTCTGGGAGGACTCGCCCGAGGGCTATCCCCAGACCCCGACCTACAAGTGGTGGAACTGGCATGACAGCTACGCCGCGGATCCAGCGGCCGACAAGAAGTGGGCCGAGGTGTCGGACGCCGGAGAGGCGGCGTTCCGGGAGGCGAGCACAAAGCAATGAGCCCGGCCTGGTCCGGTGGAGATCGACGGCGGCGACGGTCGGACGGCTAATACAAAGCCGCTGGACTATTGCTGAGGGAAGCGGCGACGGCTTGCAGGAGCGCAGATCGCTCCGCCGCTGTTCATGCGGACTTGACGACCGAAAATGGGCGTTTGTAGGTGACCGGTCTCGCCCGGAAACTGGCGGCGGGAGCAGGGCGGCCGACGTGGAAGCCCTGGATTTTATCTATGTCAAATTCGCGTACAATGGCCATCTGCTCGTCGGTTTCGACCCCTTCGACCAGGATTTTATGGCCGCGATTTCGGACCAGGGCAATAATGTCTTGCAGCATCGCCTTGCCCCTCGGGGTGCCGCAGTCATGCAGAAACGAGCGGTCGATCTTCACCGTATCGAAATCGATTAGACGAAGCCATGAGAGGCCGGCGAAGCCCGTCCCGAAGTCATCGAGCCATATCCTGATCCCTAGCAGCTTCAGGTCGCTGATGCAGCGGAGAACGTCGGAGTGCATCTCCATCTCCAGCCCTTCGGTGATTTCGAGGGCCAGCCTGCTGCCGGCTACGCCAGTCTCGCTCAAAATGGCCGCAACAGAGGTTGCGAAGCCGGGCGTCTTGAGCTGAATCGGAGAGACGTTGACGCTGACGACACGGACGTGATCGTCCGCCAGAAGCTCAGTGCACACTGTCCTTATTGCCCAGCGCCCAAGCGCCAGGACCGCGCCAGTTCGTTCCGCGACGGGAATGAACAAGCTCGGCGGAACCGATGTACCGTCCAGCATTTTGAGGCGCATCAGAGCCTCGACGGCTTCAACTCGGCCGGACGTGACATTCTGGATAGGCTGATAGACGAGTGAAACGAGATCCTGGCCGATCGCGATCTTCAGCAAAGCCGCAATATTCTCGCTCTCGTCGCTGCTCTGGGGATCGTTTGGATCGAACAGCCAGGTACAATTTCGACCGCCTGCTTTTGCCAGATAGAGTGCGCGATCGGCCTCATGGATGATTTTTTCCAGCTTGGCGCCAGTCTGCGGC
>NZ_RZSX01000572.1:0-4183 GCF_004023105.1 Mesorhizobium sp. M5C.F.Ca.IN.020.32.2.1
GACTGGCCGATGTCAGCGCCTTTCTGGAGAATGCCGTAGAGATTGTCCAGGGCGCGGCGCGCCTGCTCGGCGGCCGAGGCGGAGCCCTTGATGGTCAGTTGGTTGCCTCGCGAGCGGATATCGACGCCAAGCTTCTGCTCCAGCCTGGCCAGATTCTCGTCAAACTGGCCATAAAGGGCGCTGGCAAGCTTGTTGTTGTCGAAAGTCAGAACGATGTGCGCCATATCCGAAGCCCCCGATGGTAGGTTCTGGGGCAGGTTCTTCACTTCCGCAGCGCTCAACCGTCTCTCCTCATCTGCCGAGACCTTCAGGCCAATTCGGCGAACAGGCTGTTGTAACCCGTCTTCGTGATTCGTACCTGGATAATCTCACCGATTTCGCCGGACTTTTCATCAACAATAACCGGCTGCAGCCACGGCGAGCGGCCGACCTTCTGGCCAGCCTGGCGGCCCGGCTTCTCGATCAGCGTGTCGATGGTGCTGCCGACCAGGCTCGCGCCGAAATCCTGCTGCTGCTTCAGCAGCAGCGCCTGCAGTCGCTGCAGGCGCTCGTCCTTGACGGCTTCCGGCACCTGATCAGCCATTTCCGCGCCCGGCGTGCCAGGGCGCGGCGAATATTTGAACGAGAAGGCCGAGGCATAGTTCACCTGGCGGACAAGGTCCATCGTCGCCTCGAACTCCGCATCCGTCTCGCCGGGAAAGCCGACAATGAAGTCGCCTGAAAGCGCGATATCGCTCCGTGCGGCGCGGATCCGGTCGAGCAGCGTCAGATAATCCTTTGCCGTATGCCTGCGGTTCATCGCCTTGAGGATGCGGTCGGAGCCGGATTGCACAGGCAAATGCAGATAGGGCATCAGCGCCGGCAAGTCACGATGGGCGGCGATCAATTCGTCGTCCATGTCGCGCGGGTGACTGGTGGTGTAGCGCAACCGCGCCAGCCCGGGAATTTCGGCCAGCCGGAACAGCAGGCGGCCAAGACCCCATTCCTCGGCGTTTTCGCCCTCGCCATGCCAGGCATTGACATTCTGGCCAAGCAGCGTCACCTCGCGCACGCCGGCTTGCGCCAGCCGCTCGGCCTCGGCGACGATCTGCGCCACCGGCCGCGACACTTCCGAGCCTCTGGTATAAGGCACGACGCAGAAGGTGCAGAACTTGTCGCAGCCTTCCTGCACGGTCAGGAACGCGGTGACGCCGCGCTTGATGATCTCGGCGCGTTTCGGCTGCGGCAGGTGCTCGAACTTGTCCTCGATGGCGTAGTCGGTCTCGACGATCTTTTCGCCGCGGCGCACCCGTGCCAGCACGTCGGACAACCGGTGATAAGTCTGCGGGCCGATGACCAGATCGACGGCCGGCGAGCGGCGGATGATCTCGGAGCCCTCTGCCTGCGCCACGCAGCCGGCGACACCGACCAGCATCTCGCGGCCGGCCTGAGCCCGTTCGGCCTTCATCTCACGAATGCGGCCAAGTTCGGAATAGACCTTCTCGGCGGCTTTCTCACGGATATGGCAGGTGTTGAGCAGCACCAGATCGGCCTCACCGATGGCGTCCGTTGCCACATAGCCGTCGGCGGCCAGCGCATCGGTCATGCGCTGCGAATCGTAGACGTTCATCTGGCAGCCATAGGTCTTGACGAAGACCTTCCTGGTCGCGGCAGATGGTACGACCGCACTTTCGGCCGCAGTTTCGATGTCGTCCCGTTCGATCGTGTTCAATTCCATCTGGCGGCTTCTAACGCCTTTCGCCGACAAAAAACAGACGATTCTGCCCTGCAGCGCCATGTGTCCTCTTGGACGCGCAAGACGCTGGAGCACTTGATTGGCGCAGTAGCTATTCCGGTTTACCGGCTCGGGCGCGGATCGGCGAGCGCCGCCTGCACCATATCACGCACCTGACTTTCCATCAGCCTTGCCGTTTCCTTGCGGCTGGAACCCTTTGAAAAGGCGACCGGCTCACCGAAATGCACTTCGACATCGAGCCCGCCTTCCGCCATCAGCACCTTGAGATGCGGCATCAAATCCTCGTCACCGATCCAGGCGGCAATCGGCCGGTGCCTGCGGCCGAGCGGCACGCCATGCAGGCGCGTATAGACGATCGCCACCGGCTGGATGAAGACGGTTTCGGCCGCCCCTTCCGAAATTGCCATCGAGGCGGCGCCGAATAGCGTGCTCTTGAACGGCAAGATCATGTTGCCGTCGCCGGTCGACCCTTCGGCAAACAGCACCATGGCGTCGCCCTTGGCCATGCGGTTGGCGATCTCGCTCGCCTGGTCGCCCGACGAACGCTTGCGCTCACGCTCGATGAAGACAGTGCGCTGCAGCTTCGATAACATGCCGATTAATGGCCAACCGGCCATGTCAGCCCTGGCGATGAATTTCACGTCGACCATCGACCCCAGCACCATGATGTCGGTCCAGGAGATGTGGTTCGACGCAACCAATAGAGGGCGCTGGCTGGACAGCGTCCCCTTGACATGGATGCGCATGCCCAGCGCCCTGATGATGAGCCGGTGCCAGATCTTCAGGACGAACGTCTCGCGCCAGAGCCCGGTCTTCATCGACAGGATCTGCAACGGCACGAGAATCAACGAGCCGACGACAACGAGGCCCAGTGCCAGGAAAATCCTGATTTTTCCGATCATTTTGCTCCAGGCCCTGCCCACGTATGGCCAGAGCGTTGTGCGTCCAATTGGACGCACAACGCTATGGCAATTTTGAATCTGCGCTAGCGAAGATCGCGGCGCATGACAAGCGCGCCGGTCGGGCCGTGCTCGGGCGACCTGTAATAGTTGGGACGCTTGCCGACCTCGCGGAATCCCAGCCGCCGGTAGAGCGCGATCGCGGCAACGTTGGTCTCGTCGACCTCGAGGAAAAGCGCCTCGGCGCGTTGCGCGTGCAGTTCGCGCAGAACGGCATCCATCAATTGCCAGCCGAGCCCCTGGCGGCGATGGGAGCGCGCCACCGCGACAGTCAGGATCTCGCCTTCACCGGCAGCCAGGCGCGCCAGGACGAAGCCGACCGGCGGCTTGGCACCCTGTCCGGTCTCGCGCGCGGCATAGCCGAACACCGCGTCCTGCTCGAGCAGTGCGGCGAATTCGTCGTCGGTCCACGGCCGAACGAAATCCTCGCGATGCAGCACCGACATGGCCGCGCTGTCGGCAATCGTCAGCGGCTCGAGCGCAAAGTCCCTGCGGCGCGGCTGGAGGAAAGGAATGCGCATCAGGTGTTCTTCCCGGCTTTCTTCCTGGACAGGATAAAGCCGGCCTGCGGCTTGGCGTCGGCGCCGCGCAGATAGAGCGGTTTCGGCTTTTCGCCTTCAGCCTTTTTGCCGGCAGCTTGGGCGGCAGCCAGCCGGGCATAGACGGCGATGTCGGCCGTGGCACTTGTCGGGCCGATATCAAAGGCGCGCCCGGCCGAGGCGGCAATTTGCGTGGCAGCTGTGCCGGCCAGAACCGGAGAGAGATCTACCGCCATGGCGACGGCTTGCGAAAGCGTGGTCACGGCCGGACCATAGCGCAGAACCGACTCTTCATCGTAAAGCGCGGCATGGATCTCGTCGCGCCCGGCGTCGAGCGCGGCCAGCACAGCGCGGCCGGGAAATGTCTCTTTGGCTTGCGCCGCCAGCGCTTCCAGCGTCGTCACCCCGATTGCCCGGATATTCAGCGCCAGCGCAAGACCCCGCGCCGCCGAGACGCCGACGCGCAGGCCGGTGAAGGAGCCCGGACCGGTGGAGACAGCGATGGCGCCGACGCCGGCATAGTCGGTTCCGCCGGTCTTCAACGCCTCATCGATGACGGCCATCAGATGCTCGGCATGGCCCTTGCCGAGATCGAACACCGAACGGCCGAGCTCCTTCCCGGCCGCCGCGTCGTAGACACAGGCGGCGCAGAGATTGGCGGCACAGTCGATGGCGAGCAACTTCATGAGGCGGCCGGTTGGAGCACCCACTTGGGCGCAGGGGTTCGAAAAACAATTTCCCTGTGCCTGCCATGGCTCATCGCCGCAAGGGGATAATGCATAAATCGTTTGGCGGCCTCGCTTCGACCTCGCCTGAAGGCGGTAACTTATAACGAACGTAACCGTCAGAACCGGTGCCGGACGCGCCTATTCGGCCTCCTCGATGCGCAGCATGTGATTGTCCCAGACATAGGCCGGCTCGGACCGTGTCGCGCCGCCGGCTTCGAGGAT
>NZ_RZSX01000573.1:0-4182 GCF_004023105.1 Mesorhizobium sp. M5C.F.Ca.IN.020.32.2.1
GCCTTGCTGCATGGCGACGCAGGCGGCGTTCAAATCGGGAAAAAGGCCGGCGGCGGTGGCGGCGATCATGCCGGTGCCGAGCAGCACCGCCTCGTCGGCCAGCGGCTCGACCACCGTGCAGCCGGTGGCGTCGGCATAAAGCTCCATCAGCAGCGGGTTCTTGGTGTGGCCGCCGGTGACATGCAGCGTGTCGATCAGATAGCCGTTCTCGTTCAGGGCTTCCAGCACATGGCGCACGCCTAGCGCAATGCTTACGGCGGTACGCCAATAGAGCTTGCACAAGCTGTCGAAGGAGGAATCCAGCGTCAGCCCGCTGATGACGCCGACGGCATGCGGGTCGGCGAGCGGCGAGCGGTTGCCGTGGAAATCCGGAAGCACATACAGCCTTCCGGCAAGGTTCTCGCCCTCGACGGTGCGCAGTTCGGCAACGCGCCGAGCGATCCTGGCGTGCATGGCGGCATCCGGCTCACCGCCGGCGCCGTGCCAGCGGATGATGTGATCGAGCAGCGCGCCGGTGGCCGACTGGCCGCCTTCCGACAGCCAAAGGCTGGGCAGCGCTGCGCCATAATACGGGCCCCAGACGCCGGCACAGGGTTGCGGCTCGGGCGTCATCGCCATGACGCAGCTCGCGGTGCCGTCGATCAGCGCCAGATGCCGGCCGATGTTGGTTTCATCGCCGGCAAAGCCGCCGAGCACGCCGAGCGCGCCGGCGTAGGCGTCGATGACGCCGGCGCCGACCCGGCATTTTTCGGTCAGGCCAAGCTCAGCCGCAGCTTCCGCACTCAGCCGGCCGAGATCGGCGCCCACCGGGCTGGGCTTGTCAGGCAGATTGCCATGCTCGAAGAGATCGCCGAGCCCGACCGCTTCGAAGAAGTCGTGCCGCCAGCCGGTCTCTTCATGCGCCAGATAGGTCCATTTGGCGGTCAGCGTGCATTGCGAGCGGGCGAGCGAACCGGTCGCCTTCCAACTGAGAAAGTCGGCTAGGTCGAATAGATAGCCGGCTTCGTTCCATGTCCCGGGCAGGTTGCGCTTCAGCCACATCAGCTTCGGCGTCTCCATTTCGGGCGACATGACGCCGCCGATATAGTCGAGCACGGCATGGCGGCTTTCGGTGCATTCATCGGCCTCGGCAATGGCGCGGTGATCGAGCCAGACGATGGTGTCCCAGCGCCTGTCGCCCGACACCGAGACGCTGAGCTGGCCACCATCCCTGCCCCGCACCACCAGCGAGCAAGTGGCGTCGAAGGAGACGCCAACGATATCCTCCGCTGCCACGCCGGCTTTTTCGCGGGCCGCGCGCACGGCAATACAGACCGCCGACCAGATATCCTGCGAATCGTGCTCGGCGTGATCGGCCTTCGGCCGGTTCATGACGATCGGGTGCTCGGCGCGGCCGAGCAAGGTGCCTCTGGTGTCGAGAATGCCCGCACGGGCGCTCCCGGTGCCGACATCGACCGCGCAAACGAAACTTTTCGTCAAGGTGTTCTTGCTCTCGCTCCCAGGCCTGCAATCAGATCGGGCAATTGCAGCATGTCAGCGAATATAAAGTCCGGTTCACTCGACGCAAGCCGCGCTTTCAGTGCCGGGTTGCCCGCGTGCGAGCCGCCGGTGAAGGCAAGGACGCGCATGCCCGCCGCCCGTGCCGCCGCGACGCCGGCGGGGCTGTCCTCGACGACGAGACAATTTTGCGGGATCGCTCCCATATTGGCGGCTGCATGGAGAAAAAGGTCCGGCGCCGGCTTGCCCCGCGCCACCATGGCGGCGCTGAACAGATGCGGCTCGAGCAGCCCGAGCAGCCCGGTGACGTCGAGCGCATAGCGGATGCGGTCCAGCGTGCCGGAGGAAGCAACGCAGCATGGCATGGCGAGCCTCGGCAGAACCTGCCCGATCCCGGGAATCGGTTTCAGCTCCTCGCGAAATTTGCGCATCAGCTCGACGCGCATCTCGCTCAGGTGCTGGTCGGTGATATCGAGTCCGAAGTCGCGGCCGAGAATTTCGCGGACGTTTTTCATGCTCTTGCCGAGGAAATGCTCATAGGCGGCGTCCTCGCTGACACTGCCGCCGGCGAGCGTGATCATGCTAAGCAGCGCCGAAACGGACAGCCCCTCGCTGTCGACCAGCACGCCGTCGCAGTCGAAAATGACCAGGTCAGGCGTCATGGGCATTGAGCCGATCTTAGAGATTGCCGGCGAGATAGCGCGTCAGTGTCGCACGCGCACCATCGGCCCAGAGCGCCTCGAGCGCATGGGCAAAGGCCTCGACAAACGGCGCCGAGCGGCCAACATCGCCATAGATGTCTTCCATGGCCAGCCAGGCGGCAGGCGTATCCTTTGCCGCCCTGGCTGTCGTCTGCAGCCGGTCCCAGCTCGGATCATTGGGTTCGATGACGACGCCGCTATCTGTGGTGCCGAAGCAGTAGCGGCACCACAGCGCCGATTCCAGCGCCAGGCCGGCGACGCCCTTGCCGGCCTTCAACCGGTCGGCGATGGTCGGGATGATGAATTTCGGCTGCCGGTTGGAGCCGTCGAGGCAGAGCCTGCGGATGGTGTCGCCGATCTTCGGATTGGAGAAGCGGTGCTCAATGAGTTGATAATAGTCTTCCAACACGGTGTCCGGCACCGGCGGCACCGTCGGGATGATCTCGTCGTGCTCCAGTCTGTCGAGAAAGCCGCGCACCAGCGGCTCCTGCATTGCCTCGTGGACGAAATGGATGTCCATCAGCCCGGCCGGATAGGCGATGGTCGCATGACCGCCATTGAGGATGCGGATCTTCATCAACTCGTAGGGCGCGACATCACTGACGAACTGTACGCCGACCTTTTCCAGCGGCGGGCGGCCGTTGGTGAAACGATCCTCGAGCACCCATTGCCTGAACGGTTCGCAGAATACCGGCCAGTTGTCGTCGAGCCCGAATTCGCTCGAGAGAATGCCACGCTCGCGGTCAGTGGTGGCCGGCGTGATGCGGTCGACCATGCCGTTGGGAAAGGCAACGTTATCGCTCACCCAGGTCGCCAGATTCTCGTCAATCAGCCGGGCGAGGCCGATGACGCCATCAGCGGTGACATGGCCGTTGTGAGGGATGTTGTCGCAGGACATGATTGTGAAGGGCACGATGCCGTCGTCGCGGCGGCGCATCAGCCCGGCCAGAATGATGCCGAAGACAGTTTTCGGCGTTGCTTCCGGCTGCGCATCGGCGACGATGTCGGGATGGGTCGGGTTGAACACGCCCGACGCCGGGTCGATGAAGTAGCCACCCTCGGTGATGGTCAGTGAAACGATCCTTATCGCCGGATCGGCAAGCCGTTCTATGATCGCGGCCGCGGCGCCCGGCATCAGGAAGTCGATCATGACACCGGTGACGCGGACGCTCATGTGGCCAGCATCCTGCTCAACCACGGTGGTCAGCCAGTCCTGTTCCTGCAACTTGCCGCGGCCGACCTTTTCGCCCTCGAAGACGCCGGCGCCGACAATTGCCCAGTCGTGGCCGAGGCCCGCATTGAACAGGTCGTCGAGATAGACGGCCTGATGCGAGCGATGGAAGTTGCCGACCCCGAAATGGACGATACCGGCCTTGAGCGCCGCGCGATCATATTTCGGGCCGGCGACCTCAGGCGGAAGCTTGGCGAGGATGGAAGAAGAGAGTTTCACGGTCATCTGCTTTACCCTTTAGCGGGACGGCTCTTCCCCCCGGTGGAGGAGACGGGGAGAAGAGCGCCTTCGCCCCCTCAACTCATCCACTGGCCGCCATCGACATTGTAGGTCTGGGCGACGATGTATTCGGCGTCGTCGCTGGCCAGGAACACCGCTATGCCGGTGAGGTCTTGCGCAGTGCCCATGCGGCCATAGGGCACGGCTTCGCCGACCAGCCTCTTCTTCTCGCCCTTCGGCCGGTTCTCGTATTTGGCGAACAGGGCATCGACATGGTCCCAGTGCTCGCCGTCGACGACGCCCGGCGCGATGGCGTTGACGTTGATGCGGTGCTTGATCAGGTCGAGTCCCGCCGACTGAGTGAGCGAGATAACGGCGGCCTTGGTAGCGCAATAGACGGCGACCAGCGCCTCGCCGCGGCGCCCGGCCTGGCTCGCCATGTTGATGATCTTGCCGCCCCGACCAGCCGCGATCATCGAGCGGGCGGCGGCCTGCAGCATGAACAGCGTGCCGGCGACATTGACGGAAAACAAT
>NZ_RZSX01000574.1:0-4176 GCF_004023105.1 Mesorhizobium sp. M5C.F.Ca.IN.020.32.2.1
GTCTTCACCGGCTGGCAGCAGGATCAGGGCAAGCAGCAGATCCTCGATTTCATCGCCACTGGATCGCCGTTCAACGGCATCTGGACCTCGGGCATCGATAATGTGATCGTCGATGCGCTGGTCGAGTCGCAGACGCCGCTGGTGCCGGTGGTCGGCGCCGACAATGCCGGCTTCGTCGGCCAGCTGAACTCGGTCGAAGGCCTTGTCGGCGCGGCGGTGACCAATCCCGGTTCGATCGGCGGTGCCGGCGTGACGCTGGCTCTGCAGATCCTGAACGGCAAGAAGCCGGCGGAGCAGACCGTGCTGGTCGAGCCGCAGCTTTGGGAGAACGCCACCGAAGAGGGCAAGGCCAAGCTGAAGAGCGTAGCCGATCCGTCGCTAAGCCCGGAATGGCCGGTCTCGATCTCCATTCCGGAATGGACCACCTACACCAAGGACCAGATCATCGCCTGCAAGGGCCCGGGCGAGTAAGTATGGGCTTTCGCTGCAGACCATGACCGTTTCCAACTTGTGCGGAGACGGTCAATTGCCGAGGTTGTCGCCGCCCCTTATCGCCCTGCCGGGCACTTCTCCCCGTATAGTGACGGGGAGAAGGGGGCCGGCCGCAACTCCGGCGCTCTTCCTGCGACGGTGATGATTGGCGAAACCGATGATGACAGCGCCCTCTCCCCGTCTCTATACGGGGAGAGGATGCTGGCAGGCAGGTGAGGGGCGGCGCCAGCGCGAATGATTTGAGCCGCATAAATCGAGAGCCACGCGATTTTGACCACCAACCCCCTCCTGGACGCCACCGGCGTCGTGAAGACCTACGGCGCCGTGGTGGCGCTGCGCAACGCGTCGCTGTCGGTCCTGCCGGGTGAGGTTCACGCCCTGATGGGCGCCAATGGCGCCGGCAAATCGACGCTCGTCAAGATCCTGACCGGCGCCATCCGGGCCGATGCCGGGCACATCCTGATCCGCGGCGAAACCCGCGACGTGCGCTCGCCCGCCGATGCGCGCCGCGCCGGCCTGCTTCCCGTCTATCAGGAACCGTCGCTCATCCCCGATCTCGATGTCGCCTCCAACCTTCGCCTGACCGACACGCCGGTCGAGCCGTTCCGCGCCTGGGTTCGCGAACTCGGCATTCCCGACCTCGACATCCGCGACATCGCGCGCAACATCCCGCTTGCCGTGCTGCGCGTGCTCGATCTGGCGCGGGCGCTGGCGGTCGAGCCCGACGTTTTGCTGCTCGACGAGATGACCGCGGCACTGCCGGCAAACCTGGCAGAAAAGGTGCTCGAAGTCGTGCGCCGCCAGGGCGACAGCGGCCGTTCGGTGATCTTCATTTCCCACCGCTTTGTAGAGATATCGGCGCTTTGCGACCGCGCCACCGTGCTCCGCGACGGCGAGACCGTCGGCGTCGTCGACATCGAGCCGGGCGTCGAGGAGCGCATTGTCGAGATGATGCTCGGCGCCAGGATCGAAAAGACGCGAGTGGCGGCGCACCAGGCAAGCCAGGCCGCTTCGCCTGGGGATAGCCGCCCGCGCCTCGGCGTGGCGAACCTTCGTGTCGGCGCCAAGCTCAACGACGTATCGTTAGACTTGGCCAACGGCGAGGTCGCGGGCATCGTCGCGCTCGAAGGGCAAGGCCAGGACGAGCTCTTCGCCGCGTTGGCCGGCTCCATCCGCCCGTCCGACGGCACCATCGAAGTGGACGGGAAGTCGGTGAAATTCGCGCATCCGGCCGATGCGATCCGCGCCGGCATCGCCTATGTGCCCGGCGACCGCACCGAGGCGCTGACCATGCAGCGCTCGGTGCGCGAAAACATCGCGCTCCCCTTCAGCGCCGCCTTGCGCAACTGGGGGCCGATCAACATGGCGCAGGAACGCTCCAGGGTTGTCAGTGCGATCGAGCGGCTGCAGATCGACACACGCGCCCAGCGCGAGGTGCAGCGCCTGTCCGGCGGCAACCAGCAGAAGGTGACGATCGCCCGCTGGATCGCCGCTGAAGCACAGACCATCCTCTGCTTCGACCCGACGCGCGGCATCGATGTCGGCACCAAGCAGGAGATTTACAAGCTGCTGCGCGAACTCGCCGACCAGGGCAAGTCGGTGCTGTTCTATACATCCGAACTCGAGGAGGTGCAGCGTGTCTGCGATCGCGTCATCGTCATCTTTGGGGGGCGCGTCGTCGATGTCTTCCCCGTCGAACTCGCCGACGAGCCGGCACTGATGCGCGCCGCCTATGGCTTGCCGCGCGGCGCCAAGGAGGACGTCGGCATCCTTGCCGATATCCACTCGACCCCGGTGGCGAAACCTTGACCCGCCTCGTCCGCCGTCAGGGCTGGGTCGCCGGCCTGCTTGTCCTGTTCGTGGTCCTGTTTGTGATCACCAGGCTCATCCAGCCGGGCTATGGCAGCGGCGATTTCGGCTCGCTGGTGCGCGCGGTGCTGCCTTACGCCTTTGCCGTCGCCGCCCAGACGATTGTCGTCATCGCCGGCGGCATCGATCTTTCCGTCGGCGCCATGATGGCGCTGACCAGCGTCACCGCTGCATCGATGATGGATGGCGCCAGCGAGGAATACGCGCTTTTCGTCGTGCCGTTCGTGCTGGCCATGGGACTGGTGCTGGGCGCCGTCAACGGCATGCTGATCGTCGTCACCCGCGTGCCCGACATCGTCGTCACGCTGGCCACCCTCTTCGTCCTGCAGGGCGCGGCGCTGCTGGTCCTCGGTGCGCCCGGCGGCGCGGTGGCCGAATGGCTGAGGGCGACCATCGTCGGAACAGTCCCGATCCCGGGGCTGCCCGGGATTTCTGCCTGGATACCGAAGGCGCTGGTGCTGCTGGTCGTCTGCCTCTGCATCATCTGGATACCGCTCAAGCGCTCAAAACTCGGCCTTTCGATCTACGCCATCGGCAGCAGCGAGCTCGCGGCATTTCGCAGCGGCGTGCCTGTCGCGCGCACCAGGATCATCGCCTATGCTCTGTCGGGGCTTTTCGCTGCCATGGGCGGGCTGGCGCTGACCATGAGCACAGGCATCGGCGCCCCCATTCCCGGCCCTTATCTTCTTGCCAGCGTGGCGGCGGTCGTGCTCGGAGGCGTCGCACTTGGCGGCGGCAAGGGCGGATTGCTCGGCCCGATCGTCGCGGTCTTCGTGCTGCGGCTGGTACGCACCGACCTGACGCTGCTGGCCATCGATCCCAACGTCACCGCGATCATCGAGGGCGCGATCATGGTCGCCGTCGTCATGTTCGGCGCCTTCATCACAATGCGGAGCCGCCCATCATGAGCAATGCCGCCACGGTCTCTCAATCCGTACCCTTCGGCCGCCGCCTCAAGCGGTTCATGGCCGACCGGCCGCTGATCCCGCTGATCATCCTGCTGGTCATGCTGGTGGTGATCCTGCAGATCCTGCGTCCCGGCATCGTCAATGAGCGGTGGCTCGCCAACACCGTGAAGTTCGCCATCCCGCTGGCGATTCTTGCCGGCTGCCAGACCATGACCATGCTGACCGGCGGCATCGACCTGTCAGTCGGTACGGTAGCGACGATGAGCGCCTTCATCATGGCGACGCAGGTCGTCAATCACGACCCGGCGGTGGCGATCCTCATCGCATTGGTGCCGGCGGTGCTGATCGGCCTGGTCAACGGCATCGGTGTCGGCGTGTTTCGCGTGCACCCACTGATCATGACGCTCGGCACCAGCCTGATCGGCACCGGCTGCCTGCAGGTCTATCAGCGCACCGTGATTGCTTCGGGCGCCAAGATCCCGCCCTTCCTGGCCTGGCTCGGCACCGGCCTCACCTATGGCGTGCCCAATGCGCTGCTGCTGTTCGTGCCCATCGCCGTCCTCATCGTCTTCACCTTGCGCCGCACCGGCTTTGGCCGCCTGCTTTACGCAGTCGGCGACAATGAAGGAGCAGCACGCCTGTCCGGCGTCCGCTACTGGCAAGTCATCACAGCGCTCTACGTCATCTCGAGCGTGCTCGCCGGCATTACCGGGCTGCTCTATATCGGCCTGATCAAGGCGCCGTCGCTGTCGCTGGCCGAACCGCTGGTGCTGCCTTCGGTGGCCGCCGCCGTGATCGGCGGCACCTCGATCTTCGGCGGCCGCGGCGGCTACACCGGCACCATCATCGGGGCGCTGATCCTCACCGTTCTGACGACACTGCTGACCATCCTGCAAATGCCCGAAGG
>NZ_RZSX01000575.1:0-4175 GCF_004023105.1 Mesorhizobium sp. M5C.F.Ca.IN.020.32.2.1
CGCACAACTCTGTGCCATTTGCGCCGGCCAATGAGCGTCAAATTTAGGATCGCAAAACGCTTAAGGACCAGGGAACATCCGTGGGCGGCTTGAGTTGTTCCGGCATAAAAGGAGCTGCCATGCCAACCATCTACAACAAACGACAGGATTCGGAGGGCTTGTGGGAAGTCTATGACGACGAGAGCGAGGAAGCCGTCGTAGTTGACGGTTTGCCGCTCTCCGGCCTGGATGAAATCGAAGCCGACGAAGCCATTAGAAAACTCAAGCGGGGCGAAGTGACCTCCGACAACATTCCGCCGACGGCTCAGGCTGGGTGGCCTCCGACCAAAGACGGGATATGATGGGCTCAAGCTGTCTTGACTCGAACCGAGAGCGGACTGTCTCAGAGTTTCAAGATCCGGTGTTCAGAACGCACTGGCAGCAGCGGTAACTATCTGCGCTAAACCCTGCTGTTCATCGGCTTTGAACATTCGGCCCCAGCCAAGACGCGCTCGTATTCCTGGAGGATCGCGACAATCCGTGATGCCGATCGCTGTACATTTTCGGACCAAGCCCGTCGGATCAGCGCGAGCCAGGTTGCAGGGGCCACATTTCCGGTGCATTCTCGCTGTCGTCAATGACCAAACAGTACCTTAACCACCAGTTGGAGTGCCCTTATTGCCTGACAATAAGGCTGAGGATTCCGGCCGACGCCGGTCCCGAGGACAGGATCGTTTGCGACGACTGTGGCGAATTCCTGGGTACATGGGATGATCTGCTTACCGACTTTGAGAAGCAGGGCGGACAGGATGGAGTGTTCCGTCTCGACAAGGGCCGTATCAGACGGATCGATTGAGCCTATTTGCCCGGCGCGGGCCGATCGGGGGCGGGCCCCAAAGGGCGGCGCTGCGCCTGCGCTCGCCAGCGTAACCCTTTGCAGCACCTGACTATGCGAACCCGGGGCCTCGGAAAATTTCCAGCGGCTCGAATCATCAGGGAACTTGTTGCCGGCCGGCGGGGTTATCGGACGCCTTCCTAGTTAGGGAGGCTAGCTCCAACCCCAGCGGGAGAAGACCATGCCAACTGCGAAGAAAGCCGCGAAAGCGACAACCAAGGGTCTTGAGGACCTGTTCCTCGACGGACTCAAAGATCTTTACTACGCCGAAAAGAAAATCCTGAGGGCCCTGCCGAAAATGGCGAAAGGTGCGGAGTCGGAAAAAGTGACTGCTGCCTTCGAAAAGCATCGTATGGAAACGGAAGCTCACGTCGATCGCCTCGAGGAGGTGTTCGAGAAATTTGGCAAGGCAGCACGCGGCAAGACCTGTCCGGCGATCGACGGCATCATTGAAGAAGGCTCGGAAATCCTCGAAGAATATGAAGGTGCTCCTGCGCTCGATGCCGGACTGGTCGCAGCGGCGCAAGCCGTCGAGCATTACGAGATCGCCCGGTACGGTACTCTTATTGCCTGGGCAGAACAGATGGGAAAGGCCGATATCGTCTCTCTTCTCAAAGCGACGCTCGAGGAAGAGGTCGCGACAGACGAAGCGCTGACGGGTCTAGGCGAGGGTGGCGTCAACGAACGTGCTCTTCAAGCGGCCGCGTAATCCCCTATGACATGGGCTTGCGGGGTTCCGGCAGGAATCGCCAGGGGCTCCGCTCAGATACGCAGGTATCCTTGCCATCCGAGTACTGATTCGGCAGTTGAAGGAGATTTGCCTGAAACTGCCGAGTCAGCCGACAATTCAGAGCCGGCTTGAGGATCGGTACCCTGCAATTGCTCTTACTGGGTGGCACGCAACAATCACCCGCGCATTGGTGCTAGCGCACAACGCGCTCGCGTCCAGTGCGGTTGGCGGGTGGACCCTGAAGCAACCAAAGATGCGGCTCTGGCAGCAGCGCATCGCGCGGGTGTTTTATCATTGGTCTGGTCATTCGCATGGCCGTGAGTGGCGGAGCGACCGGTCAATATAGCCCACGCCATGCGGCTATCCATTCGCTCCGGCCTCACAGTCGGTAATCAAACGGCGGGCCGTTGCCCGCCTTCCATGGTTCAGTTACTCTCGCCGCCGAGCTTTTTGACATTGCTGCAGAATTCAGGGTGGGTGTTGGCGGCGTTGGCGTTTGCCGCCTCGTCATCGCAGACTTTTGTCATTGCCGTACGATCCTCGTCTGTCAGCGCTTTCCAAGCTGCCGTGAACTCGTCGTCGGACCGCATCGTCGTCATGCTAGAGTCTGTGTAGAACGGCTCCATCTTTGCGGGGTCATCCAAGGCAGTCGTGCCTGAGTCGGCGCCTGCCGCGAGAGAAACGCCGCTTACCATCGAAAGCGCCATCGCGCCTAGACAGATCATCTTGTAGCTCATGACAAGATCCTTCCGTTGTTACTGGTCGCTAATGCAACGACCTGCTGGCAAACGGCCTGTTTCAGAAAAGGTTCCTTTCTCACTTGCTGGCACGGCACTTGACCTGTGCTTTCTACAACCCGGATGGCCATCGCCAAGAGCGCGCTTACCCCTATCCTAAACTGGGGCGAAATCTGCTAGCGTTCCTTAATGGCTAATCACCAGCTACCATTGGCGTCGATCGGGCCGACGCCATGCCGCGCTCTTCTGTCGGCGAGGAAAGTGTAAGATGAAGCAGAGCGGTGTTGTCTTGCAAGACGATGGCGCGCGGGCAACGCCAGTTCTCGGCTTCGATGTCCATATATGGCGGATCGCCCTCGATACTCGAATTTCACAAATGGACCTGACCGCGCTTAGCCCAGCTGAATTGACCAGGGGCAGTCGGTTCGTGTTTGAGCGCGATCAACGACGCTACTTGGCAGCTCATGCCGCCTTGCGCACTGTGCTGTCAGTTTACATCGGCCAAGCGCCGGAAGAGCTTGATCTGCGCCGGACCTCTGAAGCCCACAGACACCGGCATATTCCCGCTTGCGGCATTCTCGACCAAGCGCTCAAACCATTCCGGTCGCACGTTACCGCAGTTTGCCGCATCTACAGGCCAGAAATCGCGTCGACCAGTCTGCGTCGCAGCGATTGGCGGCGGCTCGCTGAACAAGAGCTATCCATCAGTGCCGGGTGAATGGAACATCTGCCGACCATTACCGTTGATATGCTCGTCAGGCGAAAGGGCTGCATATGTCAAAAATTCAGGCGGTAACTCCAGAGCATTTGCAGCGGCTCAAGCTCGAGGCGTCTGCCTATTTTGGTCCGAAAGTGCTCCACGAAGCATTATTGCGTCTTTGCCAGGCTTGCGGAAGCGATAGCCTTGAACGGTTCGAGAAGACTATGGTCGATCAGATCGAGGCAATGAATGATGAAAGGGCAGATTTCGAGACAATGAAGGAATTTGCCATCGAACAGCTTTACGCCTGCGTTCGAGAGGTCAGTTGTTCGCCGAAAATGAAACAGCCGCTGGAGGAAGCAGAAACCCGAAGGACACTTGGTCGGTCGGAAGAGCCGAAAACCTTGGAAGACCAGTTGCAGGCCGGACTTGAGGATTCCTTTCCCGCGAGCGACCCGCCTGCCGTGGTGTCCACAGCGATCTCCGGCGGGGCGAAAAAGCTGGTCGGGACTGACGAAGTCCTGAAAAAACAGCGAGAGGAAACGGCTAAGAACAACGCCCGGTCATAGACGGCCCAGTAAGAGCGGCGCGGATGCTTCCGCCCGCATGGTCGCCGGGGTTCCCGTCTACCATGCAAACAGATGGCCAGCATGCACCCGCGTCAGAGCTTGACGGCCGCCTCCCGCGCCCAAAGCCGCAACTTCCGGCAGGCCTGGACAAATTCCTCAGCCGCCTCTTCTGATTCCAGCCTTATCAGTCCTTCATCCGCATCCGCCTCGACACCTGCCCTGGCCAGGAGTGGCTCGGCTTGTGGCGTGAACCCGATGAATTTGCAATGCGCGAAGGCATCGGAAACGAAATCCTTCGCCGCGGCTTCCTTGGCCAGCAGTTCGGCGCCCGGTTCTGACAACATAAGCACGACCGCGTCGAACAGGACCGATGGTCCGCCGTCGATCATGTGCCTCGCTTCGATTTGCGTGCCGTCAGCCGCACTTACGCCGCCGACCTTTGCGGCGACAACCTCCATCACCGCGCCTTCCGTTTCGATCGCGGACCGGAGTTGCTCGAATATGGCGGCATCCACGCCGTCGCTGACCAGCACGCCAACCTTGCGGCCTCTGAAGCTCTCCGGTC
>NZ_RZSX01000576.1:0-4174 GCF_004023105.1 Mesorhizobium sp. M5C.F.Ca.IN.020.32.2.1
GCCCGGGATGGGCCGAAGACGCGAATGTTCGCGGCGCGGAGGTCGTCGGCAATGCCGGCAACCAGCGGCCCTTCCGGCCCGACCACGACGAGGTCGATGTTTTTCTCCGTGCAGAACCGGGCCACCGCCGCATGATCGGCAATGTCTAACGTCACCAGTTCGGCTTCGTGGCCGATGCCCGGGTTGCCGGGGGCCGCGTAAAGCTTCGTCAGCAGCGGCGAGGCCGCGATCTTCCAGGCCAGCGCATGCTCGCGGCCGCCGGAGCCGATCAACAAAACACGCATGCCCAGATCCCTTGCCATTCCATGATCAGGACTGCGCTATTGCGCCCCGGACGATGGGTCAAGACATTTGGAGAGTTTGAAGCGATTCCACACGGGAACGAGGCCTGCTTGATGCTTGACGGCGTTCGCCACTGCTGCCACTCCAACACTATGGAACCCATCCAATCGAAAGCTGCCCAGGGCCGCGTCGCCGATGCGCCGAGCGGCCACTGGGTCTACCGCATTCTGCCGCGCTGGCTGTGGCCCTATGCGCAGCTTGCCCGGTGGGACCGGCCGATCGGCTGGCAGTTGCTGCTGTGGCCGTGCTGGTGGTCGGCAGCCCTTGCCGCGAGTGCCTATTCACGCCCTACCGATACGCTGCTCTCGCTGTTGCCGCCACCTTTGTACCTGCTGCTGTTCCTGATTGGCGCTATCGCCATGCGCGGCGCCGGCTGCACCTATAACGATCTGGTCGATCAGGACATCGACAACCAGGTGCAACGTACGCGCTCACGGCCGCTGCCGGCGGGAAAGGTCACGCGCCGGCAGGCTTGGGCGTTTCTCGTTATTCAGGCACTGATTGGACTCGCTGTGCTTCTGCAGTTCAACGGCTTTGCCATCCTGCTCGGCATCTGCTCGCTCGCCGTAGTCGCCATCTACCCATTCATGAAGCGGTACACCAACTGGCCGCAACTGGTTCTCGGCCTTGCTTTTTCCTGGGGTGCGCTGATGGGATGGGCGGTCGAGTTCGGCGATCTCGACGGCCCGCCCGTCATGCTCTATGTCGGCTCGATCCTGTGGGTGATCGGCTATGATACGATCTATGCGCATCAGGACAAGGAGGACGACGCCATCGTCGGCGTGCGCTCGACCGCACGCCTGTTCGGCGACAACACCAAGACCTGGCTCGTCGGGCTTTATGGCGGGGCGCTGGTCTGCTTCGCCATCGCCTTCGCGTCGGCGCAGGCGCCCGTGCCGGCGCTGGCCGGACTGATCGCCGCCGGAGCGCATATGGCGCGGCAAATCGCAGTGCTGGACATCGACGATCCGGACCAGTGCATGCTCTTGTTCAGATCGAACAACCAGGTCGGCTGGCTGATTTTCCTTGGCCTGATCGGCGGCGCGCTGTGGGTGGCGTTGAAGCCGCTGGTGTAGCTATCCGCGCGAAATGATCTCCTGGCCGCCAATCACCAGCCTGAGGCCGAGATCGCCGGCCCTGCGACGGGCGAGGAAGCGCGGACGACGCGTGGTCGAAACCCGACCCTTGCGGCGGTTCTGCGCCGGCAATGTCTTGATGGCGGCGCCAAGCGATTCCTCCAGCGTGCGGGCGATGCCGTCTGATTCGATCAGAAGCATCGGCAGACGGTAGGCATCGGCCCAGGCACGCCAGTCGGCGGCGACATCCTCGAGATCGTCGGCCACTAGCAGCGGCACCGACAGCATCGGATCATTGTGCAGAAGCTCCAGCGTCACCGTGACATTGCCATCCGGATCCTCCATCGCGCGGGCGGCCACGCCACGAAACGCGTTGGCGGGCAGAGCGATGAACGCCGGCAGGCCGCTCATCTCCAGCATGCGGCGAATGACGGCGCCACGGTGGTCGATGGTGAAGGTAACGTCGCCATAATCGTCGCGCGTGGCGTAGCTCACCACCTGCGGCAGGCGGAATGGGTCGAGGCGCATGTTGCGCCCGGCCCAGACTGGCTTCAGTCCAGTGTTCATATTGTGCCTTTCCTGTCTCTCCTGAGAGCCGGTCTTCCGGTTCTCCGGGCCGGTTTTTCCAGCCTCGTTGTGGAGAAACATTAGGGCGGGCTTCTTATCGCAGCGCTTAAGAAAGTCGGTTAAATTTTGCTGATCTCGAGGGGATGGTTATCGGAATGCAACCATTCACAAGACGTCGAAAGGATCAGATAACCTTACCGGGATTCATGATGCCGGCCGGGTCGAAGGCCGCCTTCACCCTGCGCATCAAATCGATCGCCATCGGCGGCGCTGTCGCGATCAATTCATCCCGCTTCAGCTGGCCAATGCCGTGCTCGGCCGAGATCGAGCCGTGAAAGCTGCGCACGACATCGTGCACGGCCTTATTCATGGCGTGATAGAGCCCGAGAAACGCTTCGTCATCGCCGCCGACCGGCCGGGAGATATTGTAGTGGAGATTGCCGTCGCCCATATGGCCGAAACACACCTCGCGCGCACCGGGGCTGACCGATTGAACGGCGCCGGCCGCCTTTTCGATGAATTGCGGGATGGCCGCCACCGGCACAGAGATGTCGTGCTTGATCGAAGCGCCTTCGGGCTTCTGCGCCTCGGGCAGCACCTCGCGGAAATTCCAGAAAGCATCCCCCTGCGCGATGCTCGCCGCAATCACTGCATCGCCGACGATCCCCTGCTCGAGGCCGGCTGAGAGCACCTCCTCGATCAGGGCCCTCGCATCCTCCGCCGAGCGCCCCGACGAGATCTGCATCAGCACATACCACGGCCAATCCCCGGACAGCGGCCGCACGACGCCTGGCGCGTGCAGAAGCGTAAAATCGTAGGGTCTCTGGCCGATCAGTTCGAAAGCGGTGAGTGCAGCGCCGGCGCGATCCATCGCCAGGCTGAACAGGGACAGTGCCGCCTCCGGCGAGGACAGGCCGGCAAAGGCCACCTCGCGCCCCTTGGGCTTGGGGAAAAGCTTGAGCACGGCGGCGGTGATGACGCCGAGCGTGCCTTCAGCGCCGACAAACAAGTTCTTCAGATCGTAGCCGGTGTTGTCCTTCTTCAGCTTGCGCAGATCGTCGAACACCTCGCCGGTCGGCAGCACCACTTCGACGCCGAGGCAGAGCTCACGCGCATTGCCATAGGCAAGCACGCCGGTGCCGCCGGCATTGGAAGAGAGATTGCCGCCGATCTGGCAGGAGCCCTGCGCGGCAAGCGACAGCGGAAACAGCCGGTCGGCGGCGTCGGCCGCTTCCTGCAGCGTCTGCAGGATGACACCGGCCTCGACGGTGACGGTGTTGGAGAGGAGGTCGATCTCACGGATGCGGTTCAGCCGCGACAGCGACAGCACGATCTCGCGGCCGGACATATCCGGCACCTGCGCGCCAACCAGCCCGGTGTTGCCGCTTTGCGGCACGACCGGCGTTCCCGTCTCGGTCGCCAGCCGCATGATGCGGCTAACCTCGTCGACGCTGCCCGGCCTCAGCACCAGCGCCGTTCGGCCATGCCAAAGGCCGCGCCTTTCTATGAGATAAGGCGCGATATCCTGCTGGTCCCGAAGCGCGTATTTGTCGCCGACGATTGCCGCAAAGCGGTCAATGAGGGCGAGGTCGATATCCCGGGATATGTCGTTCATAGGTGGAAACTATGGTGCCCAATCGATCTTGTCACGAGGGGCGGCAGCGCGCGAAAGCCGGTCGTTGATCGCCTCGCCCAGCCCGTCGAACGGAATCGGCTCGACGGCGATTGTCTTGGCGCCGCTGCGATCGAGATCCTGCATGTGGGCAAAAAGGTTGGCCGCGGCTTCGCGCAGGTCGCCGGTCTCCGACAGGTTGCGCAAAGCGGCAGCACCTTGCCAGCCTTCGGCACGGCGGGGGCCGAACGCCAGCAAGGCTTCGCCCTTTGCGACTTTTGCGGCGTTGACCCGCACCGCAGCGCCCGGCGCGTAATGCGAGGCGAGCATGCCCGGCGCCTCGATACCTGTCGCACCGCGCGACAGCGTCGTGCCGGCGACCGCTTCAATTTCCTCAGCGGCAATGCCTCCCGGTCGCAGCAGCCGCAGCTTTCTGTCCTCGATCTTGACGATCGTCGATTCGAGCCCGACGGACGTTGCGCCGCCATCGACCACCAGCTTGATTTTTGCACCGAGATCCGCCGCCACTGCCTTGGCTGTCGTGGCGCTGATCTTGCCTGAGGAATTGGCGCTGGGC
>NZ_RZSX01000577.1:0-4173 GCF_004023105.1 Mesorhizobium sp. M5C.F.Ca.IN.020.32.2.1
CATATCCCCCTCGCGCTCGGCTCATTTAGATATATCCAAAAGAGCCGGGGCAGGTCGAAAAGCGGAAGAGCGGGCCTCGGCTGGATTGGGCCTCTTTTCGGCGGTAGCTCATTAGTGTTACGTCGCTCCGAATCGGTCGTGTCCGTCGCCCCCGTTGGCGCGGCGTCAAAGCGTGGTCGCGGCGATCGAGCCGGGAATGCTGTTGGTCGAGGGTGCGTGCCACCCAGAATAGCGGCAATCTGGACGCTTTGACCATTGCATGGGCGGCATCCGGCTTGCGCCGTTCGCCTTACTTCTATTGGGTTTTTTTCTTGATAAGCTTTTCCGTTTGCTTTCCAAAATATAAACTGCACCGACGGAGGAGGTCCAATGAACCGCAGGTGTTTTCTTACAGGATTAGGCGCGACAGCCCTTGCACTTGGCTCCCAACCTGCGCGTTCTCATCCTGCCGTCTATGCGGTTTACGCCGTCGCCGCTGTCGCTTCGTATCTTGGGTCGCGTGCTAATCCCACCAATGCTCTGATCGATCACGGAATTGCCGGAAGGGGCCATGCTGCTTGCCGACAAGGGCTATGATGCCAACGCCTTGCGCAATGCCGTCACCGAGCGAAGGGCATGGGCCAACATCCCTCCCAAGGCCAACCGCAAGGACCGATCTGCTTCAGCGCCTTCCTCTACCAGGCGCGCAACCTCGTCGAGCGCTTCTTCAACAAGGCCAAGCAGTTCCGCCGGATCGCAACCCGATACGACAAACTGGCGGAAAACTACCTCGCTGCCCTCAAACTCGTCTCAGTCCGCATCTGGCTACGCGATAATGGGTTTACGTCCTAGGAGGAAGCGCCTAAGCCTAGCGCGCGTGGTCCCTATAAAAAGCGAGCAGAATGAAAATATTTTCCGACAGGCTGATTGGGAAGTCCGTCGAAAAAATCGAGGCTGCTGAATTACACGACAGCATTTTTGTAGTGCTATCGGATCGGAGCGCCTTCACTGTCTACACAGAAGTAAGCGCCACCCTAAGCTGTTATCAAGCTCAGCAAATTGAGCGCGTGACTAACGCCAGTGACCAGATCGTTTTGCATCTAAGCGGAAACGCATCTGTCACGATATCCACGGATCGCCAGCGGTTTCCGACGTGGTTGAACTCTTCGTCTACCATGATGACGATGGCTATGTGGTAGAAAATTAGGACGCTGCATCCGCCCGTTCAGATTTCAAACTGAGACACTAAGCAAATGATCAGCTCCTCGGCCGCGTGGAACAAAATCGCCGCTGCCTTGGTTGGGGCGGGTATTATGCCCCGCTACTATTTTGACACTATTGCTTCGGTCACTTTTTTGGGCGGCTTGGAATTCAGTTCGACGAGGTGCGGCCTCGCGCCGATCGGCAGCGTGGAGAGGTAAGCATCGATGCGGCCGACCGTCCCTTTATGTTGGCGCCATAACTTGCTCCTGCCTGGCGATCTGCCGATCATATTCGGTCCTGAGGCGAGCGACATTCCGAGCCGATTCCTTGAGCCGCCGTTCATCCGACGCCTTCAAAACGGCAAAATCGCTCAAACTGTGCTGATAGCCAGGCGTGTCGTTGGGCATCACGCGCGTCACATAGCCCCGGTCATAATCAGCCTGAAGCGTCAAGTGATCGTTGTTGGCGCGCTCCCAATCAATGCGGGCATCGTTGAACTGCTTGGTCACCGCCTGCACATGAGCATGCGCGTCGTCAACGTGCTGGGCGAGGCGGATGAGCCGGCAATATGTCGGCGAACTTGGCTGCGTTGCCGCTAATCATTATGTCAGCCATTTGAATTTTCTATCATTTTCGCTGTTGAGTTTGCTTTTTAGGCTCGTGTTTAGGCTTCCGTTTCGGTGTCAGACTGGAGGGGTGCCGGGCTTCGCCGCCCCGCATTCGGTTTTGCGGTCGGGAGGACCCGCGCGGCTTCGCCTGCCAAGGCGTCGGCGAGGGCGTCCAGGCCTGCCGCGCCACCGCTCGGCAAGTAGACGACACGCTGCTTTCCGGGGTTGGGCAGCCACGGCCATCCGCGATCGGCATGCAGCTGCTTCCATTGTTCAAACACTTGGCTGGTGACCGGCACAGGCTCGAACAGAGCGACATGCACCTTTAGCTTCTCGTCGACCGAGCATCCCATCGCATCGGCCGCGTTCAGCAACATGAAGGTCGCTGAACGGAAGCCGTTGTTGGCTTGGTGGTCGAGCCGATAGCGCTCGCCAATCGCTCCGCCATTGGCGATCTGTGAAGCAACGAAGCGAGAGGGCGCGGGCATGTCCTTGTCGGGGCCAGCGAGCAACCGAGCGTAGAGCAGCACGCTCCACAACGGCCCGAACGGTGGAGTGTGGGTCTTGGCCGCTGCTACGCAATCGTCATCGCCGGCGGCCCGAACCTTTATTTGGCCTGCGAACTCCTCGGCGGTCGGCAGCTTCGAACGACGGTTGGCTGGGCGATCCACTGCACCGGTCACAAAGTCGCGGACGACCCGGTTCACCAGGTCGAGCGACTTGCCCTCGCACGCCCACAGATAGGCTTGCACTTTGGCCTTGGTGCCTTCACCCCCCTGCCCGAACGGCATGTCGTAGTTAGCGAACAGGGTCGACAGGATCTCCTTCAGGCCCGTCGACGCAACGCTGGTGCTTGCATGGTTGGTCATGACGGGAAGAACTCCTCGAGAGCAGCGATCATCGGATTGCCTGGCTGTTGAGTGGCGGGACACCGTTTCTTCCCTCCCCGATTTTTGGAAATGGATGGGGTGCGCGCGACAGCGCGCTGATCCCCGTTAGGGGATGGTCGTTCTAAGAAAGGGTCGTTCTTATTAAGGGCGCACTTGGGAGTGACCCTCCCCCGCACTTGGGTGTGACCTCCCTGCTGGTATATCGGCACCCGCTTCGATGGTGATACCGTCATCGAAATCGGCCGGAAAGACCGGCTCGCGGTCCATGACGACCTGATAATAGCTGGCGAGCTGGGCACCGCTTTCAGCATGCCGGTGTCTCACTCGCAAATAGCCGAGCTTCACTAGCCGGCCGATCGAGTTGCGGACGCTCGGCGCCGTCGATCCGATCTTTTCCGCCAAGGTCTTCTGCCGAAGGATGCACCATCCGTTGTTGTCGGTGTGCGTGCCTATGGCAGCCAGGACATGGATATCCAGGCGGGCGGCCTTCAGGTCGAAAACAGCATCGGCCGGCATGATCGAGTAGCGAGGGCCGGCCATCACCGTTCACCACTAGCGCGCTTGCGCAGGTAGCCGAACTCGACCACAGCGGGAATGATGCAATAGCGCGGGCCACTCATGCCGACACCTCGGCAAACGGACCCCCGCCGCCAGGATGACAGGAACATCCCGAAAGCGGGGGGTAGATCGTGGAAGCGATCCTGGTCCTGGCAGGCTTGAGCGTGCTTAGAATCGCGGCCGATCGCGCGCAGCGGGGGGACGCAGCTGCCTTGCCGTTGTTCGACTGACCACCAGTAGCCGTCAAGAACCCTCCCCCGCCTTCTGCGAGAAGGTGGTTGGACATGGCCAGAGAAACGCTAATGGTTTCAATGAGCGCGGTCGGAGCGGTTGGACAAGCTAACTTATTGAATTGCTTGTGAACCGCCACGCCCCTTGGGCGTACCAGATTTTTCAACTGGCATGGCAATAGAGCATCAGATCGCAGTGCATGCAGCCGTACTCGTCGCCAAGGCGGCCGGACCTGGATATCAAATCCCTATTGGGCCGCACCTAAATTCCAGATGTCCCGATGCAGGCGCCATGTCCCGTCGTCGCCCTTCTTCCAGACGACGATGTACTTGCCTGCAACGGTGGAGAGGGCGCCGTCTTTGCTGGGCACATCGAGCGTAAATGCGCCAACTTCGTAGGCGAGGTTTGCGCTCTCTTCCACCTCCAGGGCCTTTAGGGTGAGATTCTTCATCCCGCTTTTGATCGCGCCCTGCCAGAATTCTTCCACGCCCTTGCGACCATCGACGCGCTTGCCGTCGGGCGGCAGCACGGCGGCATCCTCGGTATACATTTGACCGACCTCCACCGCGTTTCCGCTGTTGAAGGCGTCCGTGAATTTCGTCAGCGCAGCTTCGATGTCCTCGCGAGCCGACTGGGCGGCCGCAGACAACGCAGACGAAAGAAGCAGCACAGCAGCAAATGCAAATAACTTAGCCACTCTCATC
>NZ_RZSX01000578.1:0-4170 GCF_004023105.1 Mesorhizobium sp. M5C.F.Ca.IN.020.32.2.1
GTGGCGCGCGATCTCGGCCCAGACGCCCAGATT
Source organism: Mesorhizobium sp. M5C.F.Ca.IN.020.32.2.1 (assembly GCF_004023105.1). Taxonomy (NCBI): domain Bacteria; kingdom Pseudomonadati; phylum Pseudomonadota; class Alphaproteobacteria; order Hyphomicrobiales; family Phyllobacteriaceae; genus Mesorhizobium; species Mesorhizobium sp. M5C.F.Ca.IN.020.32.2.1. The sequence continues at coordinate 34 of NZ_RZSX01000578.1, forward strand.
GGCGACCAGAACAAAGGCAACTACAAGGACGAAAAATAGTGGCTCGTCGCGGCAAGAAGAAGGGTCGGCCGATCTCCGGCTGGCTAGTGCTCGACAAGCCGGTCGGCATGGGTTCGACCGAGGCTGTCTCCAAGATCAAATGGTTGTTCCAGGCGGAAAAGGCCGGCCATGCCGGCACGCTCGACCCGCTCGCTTCCGGCATGCTGCCGATTGCGCTCGGTGAAGCGACCAAGACGGTGCCCTATGTCCAGGATGGCGCCAAGGTCTACCGCTTCACGGTTGCCTGGGGTGAGGAGCGTTCGACCGATGACCTCGAAGGGCCAGTGACGAAAAGCTCCGACCAGCGTCCGGCTGAAGCCGATGTGCTTTTGCTGATGCCGAAATACACCGGCGTCATCATGCAGACGCCGCCGCAGTTTTCGGCCATCAAGATCGCAGGCGAGCGCGCCTATGACCTTGCCCGCGACGGCGCGACGGTCGACATCCCGGCGCGGGAAGTCGAGATCGGCCGTCTCGACCTGATCGAGCACAATGCTGATCGCACCATTTTCGAGGTCGAATGCGGCAAGGGCACCTATGTGCGCTCGCTGGCCCGCGACATGGGCCGCGACCTCGGCTGTTTCGGTCACATCGCCGAGCTGCGCCGAATCGAAGTCGAGCCGTTCACGCAGGAAGACTTCGTCACCATCGCCGAGCTGGAAACCGCGCGCTTCGGCGGCCAGGGCGATGAACGTTCGGATTCAGCGGACACGGTGCCGGCCGATTTCGACGCCATCGACGCGCTTCTGGTCGACACATCAGCCGCGCTCGACTGCCTGCCGCAGATCGCGATCAGCGACGACGCTGCAACAAAAATCCGCCTCGGCAATCCGGTCATCATCCGTGGCCGCGACGCGCCAGTGGAAGCCGAGGAAGCCTGCGCTACGGCGCGCGGCAAGCTGGTCGCCATCGGCGCCATCGAGCAAGGCATGTTCAAGCCGAAGCGGGTCTTTGCCGGGTGAGTCCCGTCGTCTAATCTCGATCAGACGCAGCATCCGAGGGGCACATGGCAAAGGCCGAGACAATCAAGAAGCGGGCGCCGGTGACTGCAAGGCGGCCGCCGGTCGGCGCATCACCCGGCACACTGATCGCCGACCCGGCGGCGCGGCGCAGCGAACTGCGACTGACACTGATGTCGCCCGACAAATTCGAGACAATCGAAAATGCCAGCATCGACGACGTCAACGCTCATTGCCACGCATGGCCGGTCATTTGGCTCGATTGCACCGGTCTCGCCAACATCCCGCTGATTGAGGAGATCGGCCGGATTTTCAGCCTGCATCCGCTGGCGCTGGAAGACGTCGTCAACACCGGCCAGAGGCCGAAGGTGGATTTCTTTGAGGACCATGCCTTCGTCGTCGTCAGGATGATCGACGACGTCACCGCGCATCGTTACGAGCAGATCGCGGTCTTCTTCGGCAGGAACTTCGTCGTCACATTTCAGGAGCGCGAAGGCGATCCGTTCGATCCCGTGCGCAAGCGCATCGAAAGCTCGATGCCCAACCGGCTGCGCGCACGCGACGCTGACTATCTCGCCTATGCGCTGATCGACGCCATTGTCGACAGCTATTTCCCGCCGATCGAGACTGCCGGCGAATTGGTCGACAGCATCGAGGACCAGATGCTGCGCGCGGCGGACAAGCACCAGATGCGGCGGCTTCACGAGTTGCGGCGCGACGCCAATGTGCTGAAGGGGGTACTTTGGCCGATGCGCGATGCGCTGGCCACGCTGATCCGCAACGACGTGCCCCACGTGAAGCCCGAGACCAAGATCTTCCTGAACGACACGCTCGATCACTCGCTTCGGCTCATCGAACTGGTCGAGACCCAGCGCGACATGCTGACCGGTCTGATCGAGATGCATGTGTCGCTGAGCCAGGCACGCACCAGTGATGTCATCAGCTATCTGACGATCGTCTCGGTGATCTTCATCCCGCTCACCTTTCTCGCTGGCGTGTGGGGCATGAACTTCGATCCCGAAACCTCGCCATGGAACATGCCGGAGCTGAAGGCACAATACGGCTATCCGGCGGCGCTCGTGTTCATGGCCGTTGTCGCGCTCGGGCTTGTCGCTTTTTTCAGATGGAAGAAGTGGCTTTAGCCGAAGGGAAATCTTCGTTTATGCAGCAAAAAGCCGGCTTGTGAATTGGGCTGGTGTTTTTGCCTGAATTGCACTATATGCGCCGCAGCATCGTGCAATGACACCTTGCTTGTACCGGCCCCTGCTGGACGACATCCCGGCCGAGGGCGTCCCGTTTCCTCAAACAGATAAGGAAAAACACGATGTCGATTACTGCCGAGCGCAAGAAGGAATTGATGGGTGAATTCGCAACCGCCAAGGGCGATACCGGGTCTCCGGAAGTTCAGGTGGCCATCCTTTCCGAGCGCATCAAGAACCTGACCGACCATTTCAAGGACCACAAGAAGGATAACCATTCCCGCCGTGGTCTGCTCGCTCTCGTCTCCCAGCGCCGCAGCCTGCTTGATTATCTCAAGCGCAAGGATGACGCGCGCTATCAGACGCTGATCGAGAAGCTCGGTCTGCGCCGTTGACCAATTGGCCGGCGGGTTCTTTCGAGAGCCCGCCGGTCGCGCATTGGAGCAGTCCATTGCTCTAATGAAGAAAGTAGAGCGCCGCGCATCGATTTGGACGCGCAAATAGGACGCTCTGAAACTTTGAATTTGTGCAAGGCATTTTCCGAGAGCCGCGGTTCTCGGGGCCACGCGCAAGGTCAGTCGAATCGACTGGCCAGACCCGGTTTCGAGATAGCACAGGGCCATTCGAAACCGCCCATGGACGGTCATGGGGCAGGATTGCAGGACGCTCGCCCGGCAGCCGCGCCGGATTTACCCGAGCTTCCCGTTGTCTTGCCCGTGGCTGCCCGAGAAACGAAGCCAAGGGAAAGGGGCACTCGCGCACGTGAAACGGCGCGGCCCTTTCCGCATATGAAGGACAAGACATGTTCAATCACCACAAAGTGGAAATCGAATGGGGCGGCCGTCCGCTCATCCTCGAAACCGGCAAGATTGCGCGCCAGGCTGACGGCGCGGTGCTCGCCACCTACGGCGAAACCAAGGTTCTCGCCACCGTTGTTTCGATGAAGGAGCCGAAGCCCGGCCTCGATTTCTTCCCGCTGACCGTCAACTACCAGGAAAAGACCTACGCCGCCGGCAAGATCCCGGGCGGCTATTTCAAGCGCGAAGGCCGCCCGAGCGAAAAGGAAACGCTGGTCTCCCGTCTCATCGACCGTCCGATCCGGCCGCTCTTCGCTGACGGTTACAAGAACGACACGCAGATCGTTGTCACCGTCGTCCAGCATGATCTCGAAAACGATCCGGATATCCTGTCGATCGTCGCCACCTCGGCGGCCTTGACGCTGTCCGGCGTCCCCTTCATGGGCCCGATCGGCGGCGCCCGCGTCGGCTACATCAACGGCGAATACGTGCTCAATCCGCATGTCGACGAGATGCAGGAATCAAAGCTTGACCTGATCGTTGCCGGCACCTCTGACGCCGTGCTGATGGTCGAGTCCGAAGCCAAGGAGCTCGGCGAGGATCTGATGCTCGGCGCCGTCATGTTCGGCCATCGCGGCTTCCAGCCGGTGATCGACGCAATCATCAAGCTGGCCGAGGTCGCCGCCAAGGACCCGCGCGATTTCACCGCGCCAGACTATTCGGCGCTTGAAGCCGAGATGCTGAAGATCGTCGAAGGCGAGCTTCGCGACGCCTACAAGATCACCGACAAACAGAAGCGCTATGCCGCCGTGGACGGCGTGAAGGCGAAGGTCAAGGCTGCGTTCGCACCCGCAGAAGGCGAAGAAGCAAAATACACGTCCGAGCAAATCGGCACCGTGTTCAAGGAGCTCCAGGCCAAGGTTGTGCGCTGGAACATCCTCGACACCGGTTCGCGCATCGACGGCCGCGATCTGAAGACGGTCCGCAAGATCGTCTCCGAAGTCGGCGTCCTGCCGCGTACCCATGGCTCGGCGCTGTTCACCCGCGGCGAGACCCAGGCGCTGGTCGTCGCCACGCTCGGCACCGGCGAAGACGAGCAGTACGTCGATTCGCTGACCGGCATGTATAAGGAGAAGTTCCTCC
>NZ_RZSX01000579.1:0-4169 GCF_004023105.1 Mesorhizobium sp. M5C.F.Ca.IN.020.32.2.1
CTCGCGCGGCGCATCTTCGTCTGGAAGGTGCTCGGCACGGGAAGCCGGCGCGGACCAGATCGGAGGCCTGCGCTGCTTTGTCGCGATTGATGCGGACGCGTCCGGCCACCACCAGCTTCGCTGCAAGCGAGCGCGATTTCACCGCACGCGAAAAGAACAGCCATTTGTCGATGCGCTGGCGGGCATCAGCGACCATCGGAGCGAGCGAACCTACTTCTTCAGCTGGTCGCGCAACGCGGCGAGCTTGGCGAAGGGGGAATCCGGGTCGAAGCGCACGGGACGCTCCTCGCGCGGCTTCGGCTGGAACGCGGGTTTTCCACCGGGCGCGCCACCCTTGCCCTCCGGCCTGCCGCCCTTCCAGTCGGGCCGGCTTTCGCGACGATCGGAACGCTCGCCCTGCGGCTTGCCGTCGCGCCGCTCTCCCGTCTCGCCCTGGGGCTTGGGCTTGAACTTGCTGCGGTCGAAGCGCGGTTTGCCGGCGCCGTCGCGGCGTCCTTCATGGGCGGGCCGGCTGCCTGGAGCGCCGACCGGTTGTCCGCCGGTGGCATCTGCCGGTGCGTCGCCACGGCCATCGCGCGCGGCTTGCCCGTTGCGCGGGCGCTTGTCCCTATCAAGGGGCCGGTTGTCATGGTGGCGGTGGCGCGGGCGCTGGTCGAAGCGGCCCTGCCGCCACAACAGAATGGGCTTTGGTTCCTCGGCTTCTTTCTCGGCCTGGGGAGCAGCCTCGCCAGTGGCGGCTTCCGCCGTCGCGGCAGGTTCGGCCGACACTGCTTCCGTTGCAGGCGAGGCTTCGGAGGCCGGCTCCGCCGATGCGACTTCAACTTCGGCGGTTTCGAGTTCGGCCTCTGGCTGAGCCGCTGATACCGGAGGCGCTTCGGCTGCGGCTTCGGCTGCAGGCAGCTCCTCTTCCGTGATCTCAGCCGGAGTTTCCCGCTGAGCTTTCGCGACAGGCTCCGCTTCACCTTCGGTGGAGGGTTCCGCAGGGGCTTCGGCCGTGGCTTTTGCCACTGCATCCGGCTCAGAACTCCCGGCCGGCGCCTCGGCGGCTGCGTCCGCAATCGCGGCTTCGGCTGCCTTGGCCTGCTCGGCTTGTTCTTCCGCCGCCTGCTTGGCCGCGGCGGCTTCGCGCGCGGCATTGTCCTGTGCCTCGAGCCGCGCCCTCACCTCGACCGCCGGCTTCGGCTCTGCCCGGTAGCCGAGGCCTTTCAAAATCTCTTCCATGTCGTCGGCCGTGGCGCCGAGGATCGACATCATCGGCGGCGTCACCATGAAGGACTGACCATCATAGGCGCCGTCGGGGCGCTGGCCCAGGCCCGGCTTCCAATTGGTTGCGGGCCGGATCAGGTCGGCCAGCCGTTCAAGGATGTCGACGCGCACCGCGCGACGGCCGAGATTGCGGTAGCCGGCCAGCTTGTAGAAGGTCTTGTCGAACGTGGGATCGATGACCATCGAGGTGCGGCCGGAGGCCAGCGCGTGAACCACGTCGCCAAAGCCGGGCTTGTCCTTGCCGTCGCTCCTCAGCGCCCACAACAGCGTCACCAGTCCAGCCGGGGCGGGCTTGATCAGCGCGGGCACGAAGACGTGGTAGGCGCCGAAGCGCACGCCGAGTCGGCGAAGGGCGGCGCGGCCTTCCTGGTCGAGCGACTTCATCTCCTCGGCGATGTCACGGCGGTTGATGAGGCCGAAATGCTCGACGAGCTGGAAGGCGATGCCACGGCCGATGCCGGTGATCTGCTCGGCGTTCTTGAGGTCGACCAGCGGCTTCAGCAGGGACTCGATCTGGAAATTTACGAAGCGCTCGGCGCGGGCCGCGACCTTATCGCGGGCGGGTCCGGTGAGCTGCTCGTCGGCCAGCAGCACAAGGCGCGGCTTCAGCGGCTCGTCGCCTGCTACCAGCGTGCCGATCGGCGCGCCGATCCAGCGCAACGTGCCGTCGGAGCCGAGCGCGATGTCGCCGTTGCCCGAGGCGCCGAAGCGTTCGGCCCGCGCCTCGAATTCGGCTGCAAGCGCCTTCTGGGCTGCTGCACGCACCGCCTTGGCGTCCTCGCCGCCGGCGCTTTGGTCGGCGGTGAAGCGGAACCCCTGCAACTCGCCGACATGATGGCCTTCGACGAGGACGGTTCCGGTTGGGCTGATTTCGGCTTCAGGCATGGTATTTTCTCTAAGGCGCCGCATGAGGACGGAAGTCCTGCGGTCTACGAAGCGTTTCGTCAACCGCTCATGCAGCGCATCCGACAATCTGTCTTCGATTTCGCGTGTCTTTTCCTGCCAGTGTGCCTGATCGGCCAGCCAGCCGGGCCGGTTGGAAACGAACGTCCAGGTGCGGATCTGGGCGATCCGGTGCGACAGCGTGTCGATGTCGCCCTCGGTGGTGTCGGCACGGCGCACCTGCTCGGCCATGTAGTTCTCGTCGACATGGCCATGCCTGGCAAGGTCCATGTAGATCGAGGCGATCAGGTCGGCATGCTGGGCTGGCGCGATCTTCCTGTAGTCGGGAAGGGCGCAGGCCTCCCACAACAGCGCCACGCGCCTGGCGTCGGTGGCAAGCGCCCGAATGTCCTCGTCGCGGGACAGGTGCTCGAGCGCCTGCGCATCCACCGCCGGCAGCGCGCGCGTCAGGCCTTCAACCGGGGCGTTGGTCTCGATCGAGCGCTTCAGCGCGTCGAGGTTGGCGAAATCGAAACGCGCGGTGCGCCATTGCAGCACCTTCACCGGGTCGAAATCATGCGCTTCGATCTTCTTGACCAGTTCCTCATCCAGTGGATCGACCTGGCCGGTGACGCCGAAGGTTCCGTCGCGCATGTGCCGGCCGGCGCGGCCGGCGATCTGGCCGAGTTCGGCCGCCGTCAGATTGCGGTACTGGTAGCCGTCGAATTTGCGGTTCTGTGCGAAGGCGACATGATCGAGATCGAGGTTGAGGCCCATGCCGATCGCATCGGTCGCGATCAGATAATCGACATCACCCGATTGGAACAGCGCCACCTGCGCGTTGCGGGTGCGGGGCGATAGCGCACCGAGCACGACGGCCGCACCGCCCTGCTGGCGGCGGATCAGTTCGGCGATCGCATAAACCTCGTCGGCGGAAAAGGCGACGATCGCCGTACGTCGCGGCAAGCGGGTGAGCTTCTTCGAGCCGGCATAGGCGAGATGCGACAGCCGTGGCCGCGTCACCACGGACACGCCCTTCAGCAGACGCTGGAGGATGCCGTGCATGGTGGCCGCACCCAGCAGCAGTGTCTCCTGGCGGCCGCGCAGATGCAGGATGCGGTCGGTGAAGATGTGGCCGCGCTCGAGATCGCCGGCCAGCTGAACCTCGTCGATGGCAACGAACGCGGCGTCGGTCTCGCGCGGCATTGCTTCCACCGTACAGACCGAATATCTGGCGCCGTCGGGCTGGATCTTCTCCTCGCCGGTGATGAGCGCTACCTTGTGAGCGCCGACCTTCTCGCAGACGCGTGTATAAACCTCGCGGGCGAGGAGCCTGAGCGGCAGGCCGATAATGCCGCTTTCATGCGCCACCATGCGCTCGATGGCGAGATGGGTCTTACCGGTGTTGGTCGGCCCGAGCACGGCGGTCACGTCGCGGCCCGACAGGATCAGCGGTTCAGTGTGTTTCGGCTGGATGTTCATCGACCTGGAAATAAGGCTCTCTGCCTCGCGTTGTCGGGAGCGCGCCCCGTGCTGGCGCGTGTGACAAGCGACACATAGGGATTTCGGGCGCGAAGCGAAAGCGGAATGTTCCGACGGCAGCTCGAAGGCTCCCCTCAGCTTCGATAATCTGTTCCGATTAGACAGTAGGGCGTTCCGATTTAACAGTTGGAACGAGTCTGGAACGAATCGGCTACGAATCGCTGACTCGCGCGGATTCAGGGTTTGTTCACGGCTACATCTGGATTTTTCGCCGGCGAGTCTCACCACATGCTGAATCGCCGAAATGGCCCGTTTCATGCAGGGCTGACTCGCCGTTAACCTTTGCCGATGAACGATCGACAGCAGGTCGGCGGGTGTCATCCAACATTTTGAAATTATTAATCTTTCCTAACGCGTCTTAACCATTTGGGGATGTTTTCAGCCTTTTGTCGTTAACCTTCCGCTCAAAGCCGGAACGAAACGGCGACGAATCAGCGCTGGCGGGAGTTTCCCGGTTTGTTCACCCCAATATGTAGTGT
>NZ_RZSX01000057.1:0-10000 GCF_004023105.1 Mesorhizobium sp. M5C.F.Ca.IN.020.32.2.1
GCCCGGCAGCGCGTGCGGCACCTTCAATTCCTTGCGAAGCTTGATGACGGCCTTGGCGAAGCCGTCGAAGCCGCCCTTGAGGCCGCAATAAGCCGCGAGCCGGGCGATGCGCACCTCGATGGCGTCGCGGTTGAAGGCCAGCACATAAGGCATGAACACGGCGTTCGTCATGCCGTGATGGGTGTCGTAGAGCGCGCCGATCGGATGCGACAGCGAGTGGATCGCGCCCAACCCCTTCTGGAAAGCGGCGGCGCCCATGGCGGCCGCACTCATCATGTGGGCGCGGGCGACAAGATCCTTACCGTTGGCATAGGCCTTCGGCAGGTTCTCCAAGACGAGCCGCACGCCTTCGACAGCGATGCCGTCGGCCATCGGATGATAGCCCGGCGCGCAATAGGCCTCGAGGCAGTGAGCAAGCGCGTCCATGCCTGTGCCGGCTGTGATAAAGCCCGGCATGCCGACCGACAGTTCCGGATCGGCGATGACGATGGCCGGCAAAAGTTTCGGATGGAAGATGACCTTCTTGGTGTGGGTCGCTTCATTGGTGATGACTCCGGCGCGGCCGACCTCCGAGCCGGTGCCGGCGGTGGTCGGCACGGCGATGATCGGTGCGATCGCATCGGAGTTGGCGCGCGTCCACCAGTCGCCGATATCTTCGAAATCCCAGACCGGCCGCGCCTGGCCGGCCTGGAAGGCGATCAGCTTGCCGAGGTCGAGCGCCGAACCGCCGCCGAAGGCGATGACGCCGTCATGCTTGCCCTTCTGGAACACGGCAATGCCGGCGGTCAGGTTGGAGTCGACCGGGTTCGGCTTGACCTCGGAAAACACGCCATAGGGTACCTTGGCGTCGTCGAGGATCTTCAGCGTCGAGGCGACCACCGGCAGCTTGGCCAGCCCCGGATCGGTAACGAAGAGCGGCCGCTTGATGCCCGTGGCATCAAGCACATCAGGCAATTCCTTGATGCGCCCCGCGCCGAAGCGCACGGTTGTCGGATAGTTCCATTTGGAAATGAGTTTTGACATTTTTATCTTTCAGAAATTCAGATGGCTTCACGCAAGTGATATGATTTCGGCCTCGTCAGATTGTCGTAGCCGATGGCCGACAGGGCGGCGCCCTTGCCGGTGTCCTTGACACCGGTCCAGACCAGCGCCGGATCGAGATAGTCGCAGCGGTTCATGAACACGGTGCCGGTCTCGACACGGTCGCCGATCGCCACTGCATGCTCAATATCGCGCGTCCAGATCGAGGCTGTCAGCCCATACGGGCTGTCGTTCATCAGCGCGATCGCCTCTTCGTCGTTGCGCACCTTCATGATGCCGACGATCGGCCCAAAACTTTCCTCGCGCATGACACTCATCTGATGATCGACCTCGGTCAGCACCTCTGGCGCCAGATAGGGCGAGCCTTGCTCGTCATTGGCAACCTTCATGTTGATGTGGGCCTTGGCGCCCTTGCGCAGCGCCTCGGCCTTCTGCTCGCGGATCAGGTCGGCGAAGCGCGCCTGTGCCATCGGCCCCATCGTCGTCGCCTGGTCGAGCGGGTTGCCGACGACGTAGTTCTTGGTTTCGGCGATAAAGCCTTCGATGAATTCGTCATAGACCTTCTCATGGACATAGACGCGCTCGATGCCGCAGCAGCACTGGCCGGAATTGTAGAAGGCCCCGTCGACCAGGTTGGCGACGGCATGATCCATCTTGGCGTCGGCCAGGACATAGGCCGGGTCCTTGCCGCCAAGTTCGAGGCCGAGGGTCATGAAGGTGCCTGCCGCGGCCTTTTCGATGGCGCGGCCACCGGCAACCGAGCCGGTGAAATTGACATGGTCGATCTTGCCCGATCCGAGCAGTTTTTCGGTCTGCACATGGTTCATGACGAGGTTCTGGAACAGACCCTTGGGCAGGCCTGCTTTGTCGAACGCCTGTTGAAAACGTTCGCCGACCAGCAGCGTCTGCGCCGCATGCTTAAGGATGACGGCACTGCCGGCCATCAGCGTCGGCACGATAGTGTTGACGGCGGTAAGATAGGGATAGTTCCAGGGCGCAATCACCAAGACCACGCCGAGCGGCACCTTCTTCACATAGCGGCGAAACCCGTCCTTCGGATTGGAGGCGAGGACCGGCTTGAGTGCCGCTTCCGCGATCTCGACCATGTAGCTGGTACGTTCCCTGACGCCGCCGAACTCGCCGCCATAGCGCACCGGACGACCCATCTGCCAGGCGATCTCCGGCACGATCTCTTCGGTCATGGCGACCAGCGCTTCCAGCATCGCCAGCATGTACTTGCCGCGCTCGACGACCGGCGTCTGAGCCCATTTCTCCTGCGCCGCCTTGGCACGCTCGACCGCCGCATTGATCGCCTGGTCGGTGGCCACAGGCCGCTCGGCATAGATCGAACCATCGACGGGAGTTTTTATCTTGACCGTTTCGGTCATTCCTTTGAGCCCTCACGGTTAATGACAATCTCGGTTTGAGCCGCCCGTCCGTCCGGCACCAAAGGCCGAAGGGCAGCACTGGCGTAGTTTAGTACCGCTCGAACCCCCTGTGCAGTTCCCAATCGGTAATGCGGCGGTCGTATTCGAACTGCTCCCAGTGGGCCGTATGGACATAATGCTCGAGCACGCCGTCGCCGAGCGCCTGCTTCAGCATCTCCGATTTCGCCAGCGTCTCGGTGGCATCACGCAGGGTCTTCGGAATTTCCGGCAGCTGCGAGGCTTGATAGGCATCGCCGACGAAGGGTTTTTGCAGTTCAAGCTTTTCGTCGATGCCGGCAAGGCCGGCCGCGATCAGCGCGGCGAAGGCGAGATAGGGGTTCAGATCGGCGCCGCCGATGCGGCATTCCATGCGGATGCTCTTGGTGCCCTCGCCGCACAGGCGGAAACCGGCGGTGCGGTTGTCCTCGCTCCACATGATCTTGGTCGGCGCGAAAGTGCCGGCCTGGAAGCGCTTGTAGGAGTTGATGTAGGGCGCCAAGAACCAGGTGAATTCCTTGGCGTATTTGAGCTGGCCCGCCGCCCATTGCTGGCCGAGCGTAGACAGCGTCCATTCGGCATTCTTGTCATAAAAAAGCGGCGTCTTGCCGTCGGCGCTCCACAGCGAATTGTGGATGTGGCTGGAATTGCCGGCCAGCCCGTAATTGTACTTGGCCATGAACGAAATCGCCTTGCCTTCAGACTCGGCGATCTCCTTGGCGCCGTTTTTCAGGATGACGTGGCGGTCGGCCATGTCGAGCGCCTCGGCATAGCGGACGTTGATTTCTTCCTGGCCCGGACCCCACTCGCCCTTGGAGTTCTCGATCGGTATGCCGGCCGCTTCCATCTCGTTGCGCAGCCGGCGCATGACGCCTTCTTCCTTGGTGGTGATGCCGATCTGGTAGTCGCCGATATAGGGCGAGGCTGTGTCGAGGCCGTGCCAGTGCTTCTTGCGAGCCGAATCGTAGGTTTCGCTGAACAGATAGAATTCGAGCTCGGAGGCGAAATAGCCGATATAGCCGCGCTCGCTCAGCCGTTTGACCTGCTTCTTCAGGATGGCGCGCGGCGAATGCGGCAGGTCATCATGGGTGTGGTGGTCAAGCACGTCGCAGATCACAAGCGCCGTCTTTTCCAGCCATGGAATGCGCCGCAGCGTCGACAAATCGGGCTTCATGACGAAGTCGCCGTAACCCTTCGACCAGCTCGCCGCCTTGTAGCCGGGCACCGGCTCCATATCGATGTCGGCGGCCAAGAGATAATTGCAGCCATGCGTCTCATCATGGGCGGAATCGACGAAATACTGGGCCAGGAACCGCTTTCCCGCCAGCCGCCCCTGCATGTCGACGATGCAGGCCAGCACCGTGTCGACCTCACCGCTTGAGACCGCCTTCTTCAACTGATCGAAAGAAAAATTTCCGGCCATTCTTGCAAGCTCCGCCGCCTTTGTGGCGCTTCGAGAGTTCAAATCTGGATCCGGCCGCGAGAAGCGGCCGGGTGTTTTTTGGGTTCGAGAAAGGTCAGGCTTTCTGCGCGTGCTCCAGCGCGAACTCTTCTTCCGGCGACAGGATCAGCTTGTGACGGCCGACCAGCCCGAAATAGACGATCGCGATGGCGAACCACAGCGCCACCCACACCACGCCCTTGGTGAAGTTCGCGTCCTGAATCTGGTAGAGCAGGGTGACCACGCCGATGACGATCGTCAGCACGGCGCCCGGGACGCCGAGCGGGCTGCGATAAGGACGCTCCATGTTCGGCTGGTTCTGACGCAGCAAGATGAAGGACACCGCCTGCAGGATGTAGGAGAACATCGCCCCGAACACCGCCATGTTCAGCAACACCGAGCCGATGAGCGAACCGGCCGTATCGCCGCCAAGCGCGAACCACATGATCAGCATGATGCCGAAGCCGACGATGGCGCCCGCAAACATCGCCACATAGGGAGTCTTGTAGGATTTGTGGGTCACCGACAGCGCCGACGGGAAATAGCCCGCGCGGCTCAGCGAATAGACCTGGCGGCCCATGGCGAAGATGATGGTGTGGAAGCTTGCGATCAACCCAATCAGCGCGATGAGGCCAAGCAGCACTGCGCCCGAGTCGCCATAAATCGCCCGGAACCCGTCAAGCAAAGGCTCGCCGGAAGTGGCGAGTTTGAAGGAACCGACTCCGACGACCGACGGGTTGAGCAGCACGATCATGAAGGCCGAGACGATCAGCGTCAGCATGCCGGCGATAATGCCGCGCGGCATATCGCGCTTGGGGTCGACCGACTCTTCGGCCGCCAGCGGAAGCTGCTCGATCGCCAGGAACAGCCACACCGCGAAGGGCAGCGTCGCCAGCACGCCCGAGAAGCCGAACGGGAACATCGAGCCATTGCCTTCGGGAAGCTCCATCGCCGCTCCGTCCGGGCCGACACCGATGTTCAGCGCCCAGCGCGAAAAGTCCATGCTCGGAATGGCGCTGATCCAGAATACGATCAGCACGGCGAGCGACAGCAGCGTCACGACCAGGGTGACGCGGAAGGACAGCGCGACGCCGAAAATATTCAGCGCCAGGAACACGGCATAGGTCACCAGCCACCAAAGTGGTGGCCAGACGCTGGAGTCGGGAAAGGCGACCGACCAGATGCCTCCCATGTAGGAGCCAATGAAGAAGGCGATGACGGCGGGCGTCACAACATACTCGACGTTTTCGCAAAGTCCGGTGATGAAGCCGCCCCATGGCCCCATCGCCGTCCGGGCGAAGGAGTATGCAGCGCCGGTGTGCGGCAAAGCCGGGCTCATCTCGGCGATCGAGAAGACGAGGCCGATATACATGATGGCGATGATGATGCCAGCCACCAGCATGCCGCCCCAGCCGCCCGTCCCGAATCCGAAATTCCAGCCCGAAAAATGTCCCGATATGACGGCACCCACGCCGAGCGCCCACAGATGCCAGACATTGGCGTGACGCACCAGTTGCCGGTCCTCGAAATAAGATTTGTCGCGCTTCGCGTATGCGACGCTGCCGACTTGCTTCGTATTACCGCCTGCCATTTGAAAGTCCCCTTCTTCTTGTCAGTTGACCGGTTCCACCGGATGGCCGAGCCCGCGCCGGCCAGATCCCTGGGATCCGGATGACGGCTCGAGATCGGACAAAATCCCCGTGAGCAGATCCGCCCATTTTCGCTGCCCGGCTTCGTCGGATATTTCGTCGTTGCGGATTTCGATCATCGCGCAGGGCAGCCCCCGCGGACGCGCGTGCCGTTCCAGCGTGAAATAGACGCGGTCGGCCGGCGAATAGGGTTCGTTGATGCCGACCGTGACGCCGGCGAGCCGCTGCAGCGCGGCGACAAGCGGCGCTGCCAGCCGGCGATCCTCGTCATGGATGATGCCGATGTGCCAGGGCCGGCTCATACCTTTGTAGACCGGGGTGAAGGAATGGATTGAAACCAGCCGCGTCTCGAACCCGCGCGCCAGCCTTTTGTCGATGATACTCGCGACCGCATCATGGAAGGGTTGCCAGGACAGAGCGATGCGCGCGGTTCGCTGCTTTTCCGACAGGCCGGTATTGCCCGGAATGGCCGTGGTCTCGCTGACCGGCGGCACTAGGTCGGGCGCGTCCAGTGGCCGGTTGCAGTCGACGACAAGGCGCGAAATGCGGGTCTCGACCAGCGTGGCGTCGAGCGCCTCGGCCATGCGGCGGGCGACCGGGAGCGCGCCGGGGTCCCAGGCGATGTGGCGGGAAAGCTCTCCGGCAGCAAGGCCGAGCGTTCCGAATTCCGGCGGCAGGAAGTTGGAGGCGTGATCGCAGGTCAGCACGAAAGGGCTCGATCCGCCAGGGTTCGTCACCCTCACGGTTTCAGGCGATGCAAGGCTGACGGGCCGTGCTGTCTCCATTGTTGTCAGTCCCCGGGGAGCGCTGTATCGTATATTACGTATTTTGTCTCATTGCGTCCCTGTGGATGATTTCATACAGTTTATCCGGCTTTGTCAAACGCGATTTCGGGTCAAATGCGATTTCGGCAAAACGGCCAGGGTGGGAAAAGATGATTTCGAGCATTGCCGAACTGATCTCGGACCGCATCGGCACGATGCCAGCGGGCGAGCGCCGCGCGGCGCAAACGCTGATCGCCAATTACCCGCTGATCGGCCTGAAGACGGTCGCCGAGTTCTCAGCTGCCGCCGGCGTTTCCTCGCCGACCATCCTGCGTTTCGTCGCCCGGCTCGGCTTGCAGAACTACCCGGAATTTCAGTCGGCGCTGCAGGACGAGCTGGCGGCGCAACTGCAGTCGCCGGCGTCACGGACGCTCAACCCGCCATCGCCGAACGGCGGCGCAGTGTCGCCGATGCTGGAGGCGACGCTCGACAACATGCGCGAGACGTTCAGGCACCTGTCCGACAAACAGCTTGCCGACATCGTCGCAAAGCTTGCCGACCGGCGCGGCAAGACCTTCCTGATCGGTGGCCGCTTCACCGATCCACTGGCGCGCTACATGGCCGCCCACCTCGCCGTCATCCAGCCCAATGTCTTTCACCTCGCCGGACAGGAAAGCGTCTGGCGCGACCGGCTGATCGACATGGGAAAGCGGGACGTGCTGGTGATCTTCGACATCAGGCGCTACCAGGACAGCTTGGTCCGTTTCGCCGAGACGGCGCATCAGCGCGGCGTGCAGATCGTGCTGTTCACTGACCAGTGGCTGTCGCCGATCGCCCGTTTCGCCCGCCATGTCATCGCCGGGCGCACCGCCGTGCCCTCGGCCTGGGACTCCTCGGCGGCCCTTTTTGTCGTTGCCGAAACGCTGATTGGCGCCGTCACCCGGCAGCTCGAGGCCGACGGCGCCAAACGCATCCGCGAGCTGGAAAGCCTGCGGTAGGGACGCGGCCTGAACTCGACCGCATGATCACTTCCGTGCCGGACAAGGCGGCCAGCAGGCCGCAAACGCAAAACGGCCCGCACTGAGGCGGGCCGTTTTGGGTTTTGGTTGCGGGGACAGGATTTGAACCTGTGACCTTCAGGTTATGAGCCTGACGAGCTACCGGGCTGCTCCACCCCGCGTCAACTAGACGGCGAATGCCGGCCGGGCAGCCCGGACTTTTTGTTTTGTCCGTCCTCGAGGCCTTCGGCCTTTTGCGGGCGGACGGGGCGCTGCTCCACCCCGCGTCGACTAGACGGCGAATGCCGGCCGGGCAGCCCGGACTTTTTGTTTTGTCCGTCCTCGAGGCCTTCGGCCTTTTGCGGGCGGACGGGGCGCTGCTCGACCCCGCGTCAACTTTTCAACAAGTCAGCGCTGAGTTAGTTCCGCCAACTGAAAGGGCCGCTTGCGCGGCCCGAGCTCCCGATTGGCGGGCCTGTTTTGTAAGGAGAAGATTTGGATTTTCGACGTGCGTTTTGCAGACCTGGCAGCGACCTACTCTCCCGCGTCTTGAGACGAAGTACCATCAGCGCTGGAGCGTTTCACGGCCGAGTTCGGAATGGGATCGGGTGCAGCCGCTCCGCCATAACCACCAGGTCGGCAAAGCGCACGTTGCTCGAGAAGCTGTTTTTCGTGCCTGGCATCGCGGTTTTCGGACGCAGTCCGCAAGCGCGACCGCGCGCCCGAGCCTTTGCGAGGCCCTGCCCGGAGGCGTCGGCGAAGCCGACTGCCGCGAGGGCAAACAACCACCAGGCGACAATCCTTTGGATTGCGCCGACGACAATCCTTCGGATTGCGCTGGTGATGGGCATAAGTAATGAGAACGATCAAGCCGATCGAACTATTAGTACCGGTAAGCTTCAAGCGTTGCCGCTCTTCCACACCCGGCCTATCAACGTGGTCGTCTTCCACGGTTCTCAGGGAATACTCGTTTTAAGGTGGGTTTCCCGCTTAGATGCCTTCAGCGGTTATCCCGTCCGGATATAGCTACCCTGCTATGCGGCTGGCGCCACAACAGGTCCACCAGAGATCCGTCCATCCCGGTCCTCTCGTACTAGGGACAGATCCTTTCAATATTCCTACACCCACGGCAGATAGGGACCGAACTGTCTCACGACGTTCTGAACCCAACTCACGTACCGCTTTAAATGGCGAACAGCCATACCCTTGGGACCTGCTCCAGCCCCAGGATGCGATGAGTCGACATCGAGGTGCCAAACAACCCCGTCGATATGGACTCTTGGGGGTCATCAGCCTGTTATCCCCGGCGTACCTTTTATCCGTTGAGCGATGGCCCTTCCACGCGGGACCACCGGATCACTATGACCGACTTTCGTCTCTGCTCGACTTGTCAGTCTCGCAGTCAGGCAGGCTTATGCCATTGCACTCAGCGAACGATTTCCGACCGTTCTGAGCCCACCATCGCGCGCCTCCGTTACTCTTTAGGAGGCGACCGCCCCAGTCAAACTACCCACCATACATTGTCCCGGACCCGGATAACGGGCCGCGGTTAGACATCCATAGTGATAAGGGTGGTATTTCAAGGGTGGCTCCACCTGAGCTGGCGCCCAGGTTTCAAAGCCTACCACCTATCCTACACATGCCACTACGAATGCCAATGTAAAGCTATAGTAAAGGTGCACGGGGTCTTTCCGTCTAACCGCAGGAACCCCGCATCTTCACGGGGAATTCAATTTCACTGAGTCTATGCTGGAGACAGCGGGGAAGTCGTTACGCCATTCGTGCAGGTCGGAACTTACCCGACAAGGAATTTCGCTACCTTAGGACCGTTATAGTTACGGCCGCCGTTTACTGGGGCTTCGATTCAGAGCTTGCACCCCTCCTCTTAACCTTCCAGCACCGGGCAGGCGTCAGACCCTATACGTCGTCTTGCGACTTCGCAGAGCCCTGTGTTTTTGATAAACAGTCGCTACCCCCTGGTCTGTGCCACCCTCCTCCACTTGCGTGGAAAAGGGTCACGCTTCTTCCGAAGTTACGCGTGCAATTTGCCGAGTTCCTTCAGCATAGTTCTCTCAAGCGCCTTGGTATACTCTACCAGTCCACCAGTGTCGGTTTCGGGTACGGTCTATAAGGAGGAGCTATTTCCTGGAACCACGCAGCAGCCCTTTCAATCCGATAAGATTGGACTACCTCAATGATCCGTCACTTCCTCCAGGCCCACGAATATTAACGTGATTCCCATCGTCTACGCATTTCTGCCTCGACTTAGGGGCCGGCTAACCCTGCTCAGATTAGCTTTAAGCAGGAACCCTTGGACTTTCGGCGGGGGAGTCTCTCACTCCCCTTACGTTACTCATGTCAGCATTCGCACTTCTGATACCTCCACCACCCCTCACGGGTATGGCTTCATCAGCTTACAGAACGCTCCGCTACCGCAGCGTAATCCCGAAGGATTATCGCCACCCTAAGCTTCGGTGTATGGCTTTAGCCCCGTTACATTTTCGGCGCAAAGACCCTTATTTAGACCAGTGAGCTGTTACGCTTTCTTTAAATGATGGCTGCTTCTAAGCCAACATCCTGGTTGTTTTGGGATCCTCACATCCTTTCCCACTTAGCCATAACTTGGGGACCTTAGCTGTAGGTCAGGGTTGTTTCCCTTTTCACGACGGACGTTAGCACCCGC
>NZ_RZSX01000580.1:0-4168 GCF_004023105.1 Mesorhizobium sp. M5C.F.Ca.IN.020.32.2.1
GGTCGATGGCCGGCCGATGCCGAGCTCTTCCAGCTTCTTGATCAGCGAAGCCTCCGAATAGCGCGGCGGCGGCTCAGTCGTGTGCTGGGTGGCGTTGATCGCCTCGCGGTCGAGCTGTTCGCCGGCACGGATCTCGGGCAGACGGCGGTTTTCCTCGTCTTCCGAATCCTCGTCCTTCTGCTCGGTATAGGCGGCAATGAAACCGTCGAAGCGAACGACCGAGCCGACGGCGCGAAGCTCGGCCGTGCGGGCGCCATTGACCGCCTCGATCTCGACCGTGGTGCGCTCGATCTCGGCCGGCTGCATCTGGCTGGCGATGGCGCGTTTCCACACCATCTCGTAGAGCCGGGCCTGGTCGGCATCGAGATATTGCCTGACCGAAGCCGGCGTGCGCATGAAATCGGTCGGGCGGATCGCTTCGTGCGCTTCCTGGGCGTTCTTGGCCTTGGTCGTGTAGTAGCGTGACTTTTCCGGCAGGTATTTCGGGCCGAATTCCTTGGCAATGGCATCGCGGGCGGCCGAGATCGCTTCAGGCGCCATCTGCACGCCGTCGGTTCGCATATAGGTGATCAGGCCGGCAGTCTCGCCGCCGATATCCATGCCTTCGTAGAGCCGCTGCGCCACTTGCATGGTGCGGCTGGCCGAGAAGCCGAGACGCGAGGAGGCGGCCTGCTGCAGCGTCGAGGTGGTGAAGGGCGGGCCTGGATTGCGCTTGGTCGGCTTGGCTTCGACCGACAGCGCCTTGAAAACAGCGCCTTCCAACATCGTCTTGATGTCGTCGGCCTGCGCCTTGTTCGAAATGTCGAGCTTTTGCAGCTTCTTGCGCTCGAAGGCGGTCAGCCGCGCCTCGAAATTTTCTTTGCGCGGCGTGCCGAGGAGAGCTGATATCTGCCAGTATTCCTCGCGAATGAAGCGCTCGATCTCCAATTCGCGGTCGCAGACGAGCCGCAATGCCACCGACTGGACGCGGCCGGCGGAGCGGGCGCCCGGCAGCTTGCGCCAGAGAACGGGCGACAGCGTGAAGCCGACGAGATAGTCGAGCGCGCGGCGGGCGAGATAGGCGTCGACCAGCGGCGCATCGATCTGACGCGGATTGGCCATAGCTTCCAGCACCGACGATTTGGTGATGGCGTTGAAGACGACGCGGCTGACCGGCTTGTCCTTCAGCGCGCGCTTCTGCTTCAGCACTTCCAGAACGTGCCAGGAAATGGCTTCGCCCTCGCGATCCGGATCGGTGGCGAGGATGAGGCCGTCGGCGTCCTTGACCGCCTTGGCGATGTCGGCAAGACGTTTGCTCGAGGCGGTGTCGACAGCCCAGGACATGGCAAAATCCTCGTCCGGACGCACCGAGCCATCCTTGGCCGGCAGATCGCGGACGTGGCCGAACGAGGCCAGGACCTTATAGTTCTTTCCGAGGTACTTGTTGATTGTCTTCGCTTTGGCCGGCGATTCGACGACGACGACGTCCATGAGGTCTCATATCAGCTGTGGTGCGGCAGAAGAATTCCGCTGCGCGCGACGAAATCTCGTACAATTGTCGCTCACATGGCCGCGCTTTTGCATCCGGTCAAGGGGAAGCGCCCAAAATGCAGTCCTGCATTCAGCCCGCAACCCAAGGGTGCGTCATGTGATATCCGCAATCCCGGATAGGGGGAGCGGCTGCCCTACCGTTGGACAAGCCGGCAATGGATCCGGGAGAAACGGGACAAAATCTTCCGCGGATATAAGAGAAACATCGATCGTGCGCCAGCCCCCGCTGAAGAGACGTTCGGTAGGATGCTCTGTTGGCGGGCGAGCCAGGCGTGGCGAGTGGGGCTCATATGCCCAGCGGACAGTACCAAAAGCTGGCCGCCGGGAGGAGGCCTGCAGGGATACGCGGCAGTCAGCGATTTCGCGCCGGTCATGGCGGGATGCAGGTTCGGGACTAGTCGGCTTTGGCTATGTGCCAGACGCCGCCGACGCCGTCGCCGGTCACATCGCCAGTCTTCTTATCCTCGATGAACGTGTAGAGCGGCTTGCCTTCATAGGCCCACATCTTGGTGCCCTCGGTGCGGTCCATTCGCCCTCGGCCTCCGTCTTCAGTGGCGGCCAATTGGTGGCGCATTTGTCGTAGCAGTTCGACTTGCCCGTCTCGTCCTTGTCGTAGGTGTAAAGGGTCATGCCGTTGGCATCGGTATAGATCTTGGTGCCGCCTACATCGGCTTCCTTCCATGCTTCGGCGGCATAGGAGGCGGCGGTGCCGAGTAAAAGCACCGCCAGCCCAACTGTGATCGATTTCATGGGGTTCCCCCTGATATGATCGAGAAGCGCGCGGAAAGCCGCCGCCTCGTTGCATCTACGCGCCTGGTGTGTCGTTTCTTCCTCGATGCAGGGCGGCAACTTGCCACGCAATGGTGATTGGCGGACAAGCCCGTGCGCCGCTATATCGGCGCCGATACAGTTGGGGTTTCGGGAAATGGCATTGGATATCGGCTATGTCAGCGCGGTCGGGGCGGGGGCGATCTCGTTCCTGTCGCCTTGCGTGCTGCCGCTGGTGCCGCCCTATCTCTGCTACATGGCCGGCGTGTCGGTCGATGATTTCCGCGGCAATGCCGGCGTCACGGCCAAGGCCGACGCACGTGCCGCGCTGCTTTATGCTTCGATTGCCTTCGTTCTCGGATTCTCGACCGTGTTCGTGGCGTTGGGCGCCGGCGCTTCGACTATCGGACGGCTGCTGCGCGTCTGGCAGGAGCCGCTGGCCATGGCGGCCGGCGTGCTCATCATCCTGATGGGGTTGAACTTCCTCGGCATATTGCGCATCCCGCTGCTGTCGCGTGAGGCGCGCTTCCAGTCGCAGGGCAAGCCGGCCAGTATCGTTGCCGCCTACGTCATGGGACTGGCCTTCGCCTTCGGCTGGACGCCGTGCATCGGACCGGTGCTGGGACCGATCCTGACGCTTGCCGGCGGCCGCGAGACGGTGGGCGAGGGCGCGGCTCTGCTCGCCGCCTATTCGCTCGGGCTCGGCATACCGTTCCTGATCGCGGCGCTGTTTTCCGGCGCCTTCATGAACTTTCTCTCGAAATTCCGCGTCCATCTCGGCCGGGTCGAGAAGGCGATGGGCGCGCTGCTGGTCGTCGCCGGCGTCTTTTTCCTGACCGGCGGGGTGCAGGCAGCGTCCTATTGGCTGCTGGAGAATTTCCCGATGCTGGGGCAGCTGGGATAGGCTTGTTGCCCATATAAGCCGGAATTGCGCGCACAGGATTGAATTGCGGACCCGCTAACCTGGAGTCAGCTGCTCCACCACCTCACCGGAATTTAACCGCATTGGTGCAGCATCGCGCCAGTGCTAGACATACCTTGATTTCCAACCCTTTTTGTATGGTTGCCCTTCCATGAGCCAGAGAACCTGCCTGTCCGTCATCCTCGCCGCCGGCGAAGGCACGCGCATGAAAAGCGCGGTGCCAAAAGTGCTGCACACGATCGCCGGCCTGCCGATGGTCGCCCATGTCGTGAGGGCTGCCGAAGCGGCAGGCAGCGGTGATCTGGCTCTGGTGATCGGCCATGGCGCGGACGAGATGCGCAAGGCCACGCAAAAGTTGGCGCCGAAGGCGGAGACTTTCGTCCAGGACAGGCGGCTCGGTACGGCGCATGCGGTTCTGGCTGCTCGCGACGCGATATCAAAGGGTTACGACGACATCCTCGTAATGTTCGGCGATACGCCGCTGATCGATCCGGAGGTGCTGACCGTTGCGCGCCGGAAGCTGGCGGAAGGCGCTGCCATCGTTGTGGTCGGCTTCCGCACGTCAAATCCTTCCGGCTATGGCCGGCTGATCGAAAAGGGCGGCAAGCTCATCGCCATCCGCGAGGAAAAAGACTGCACCGACGAGGAGAAGAAAATCACCTTCTGCAATGGCGGGCTGATGGCGGTTGCCGGCAAGCACGCGCTGCAGCTGCTCGACCAGGTCGGCAACGACAACGCCAAGGGCGAATATTACCTGACCGACATCGTTGAGATCGCCGGCGGGCAGGGTTTTGATGCCGTTGCCGCAGAAGCCGGCTTCGAGAATGTGCTCGGCATCAACAACCGCGCCGAACTCGCCGCGGCGGAAGGCATCTGGCAGACGCGCCGGCGGCACGAGGCCATGCTCTCCGGCGTCACATTGATTGCGCCGGAAACCGTGTTCTTTTC
>NZ_RZSX01000581.1:0-4167 GCF_004023105.1 Mesorhizobium sp. M5C.F.Ca.IN.020.32.2.1
GGTGACGTCATCCACGCCTTTCCGGCCGGCGAGGATGCGCGCCGCAACCGGCCGGATGTGTCGCTCGACTGGTGTGTGGAAGAGGCTTTTGCCGGCATCGTAGCGCTGCATCCGGCAATCGCAACCATCCACACAGTGGCAATCCGGCGCTGGCGCACAAGCCCACTCGGCCGCGGCACATGGCGCGAGGCAGCGGGATTGCGCAGCGCCTTGCGGGATTGCCGCTACGATCTCGTCGTCGACGCGCAAGGATTGCTGAAGTCGGCCCTGGTGGCGAAACAGGCCGCGGCGCCGATCGTCGGCTTCGACCGGTCGAGCGCTCGCGAGCCTTCGGCGACTTTGTTCTACGACCGCCGCTACGCTGTGCCGCGCGATCTGCACGCCATAGAACGCACAAGGCGGCTGTTCGGGCTGGCGCTCGGCTATGAACCGGATTTTTCCGGGCTCGAGTCCGGCATCATGCCGCCGGCCGGCGGTTCGAACTTTGTCGGGGGAAAAACCGCCTTCCTGCTGCATGGCACCAGCCGCGAGGACAAGAAATGGCCGGTCGGCGACTGGATCGAAACTGCCCGGCTTCTCGTGGGAAGAGGAATGACGCCGGTCACCACCTGGTCTAACGACAGGGAAAAGGCGATTGCCGAGGCGATCGCCCAAGCCGTTCCGCAGACCGTGCTGGTGCCGAAATCACCGCTTGCCGAGATCGCCGCGATCATCGGCCGATCGGTGCTGGTCATCGGCGCGGACACCGGTCTGACCCACCTCGCCAGTGCCTTCGGCCTGCCGACGGTCGCGGTGTTTCTGGCGACAGAACCCGGCCTGACCGGCCCGCGCGGGCCGTTCTCGTCAACGCTGCTGGCCACGCCCGGCGGCCGTGTCGTGCCTGCGGAAGTGGTGGCGGAGGCGGAGAGGCTTATGGAGCGCCAAGCGCACGATCTGGCAACCGGAAGGCGTTGATTTTGTTGAAGCAATCCAAATGGAAGGGTCGGCGCCGCCCCTCATCCGCCTGCCGGCACCTTCTCCCCGTATAGTGACGGGGAGAAGGGGGCTGGACGCGAACTCGGCGCCTGTCCTGCAACGCTGATAATTGGCGAAACCGTCGGTTACGGCGTCCTTCTCCCCGTCACTATACGGGGAGAAGTGCCCGGCAGGGTGATGAGCGGCAGCGCAAACCTCGGGGCTAAAACAGTGCGATTCAGGAACAAATCCTGCCCGCTCTACCCCTAGATGAACTGCACCTGGACGATCTCATAGCCCCGCGCACCGCCTGGCGCGTTGACCTCGATCGCATCGCCGACTTCCTTGCCGATCAGCGCCCGCGCGATCGGCGAGGAGATCGAGATGCGGCCGGACTTCACATCCGCTTCCTGGTCGCCGACGATCTGGTAGGTCTTCTTCTCTTCCGTGTCCTCGTCGACCAGCACCACGGTCGCGCCGAACTTGACCTTTTCGCCGCTGAGCTTGGTGACGTCGATCACCTCGGCACGGGCGATGAAGTCCTCGAGCTCGTTGACGCGACCCTCATTGAGGCTTTGCGCCTCTTTCGCCGCGTGGTACTCGGCATTTTCGGAAAGATCGCCATGCGAGCGCGCTTCGGAGATCGCTTCGATGATGCGCGGCCGCTCTTCCTGCTGGCGCCAGCGCAGTTCTTCCTTCAATGACGCGAACCCCTCGCCTGTCATCGGGACCTTGTTCATGATGCCTGACCTTTCCTGCCGCCGCCCCCGCATTCCGGGAGCGACCTTGTCGATGGGTACAAAAAGAAAACGGTCCGGCAGCCTCGGGCTAACGGAACCGTCTCACCGCAATTTCCCCCAATATAGCAATCCTCGTGGGTTTTTCACGCCAAAAAAATCGGTTTTGAAAAATTCACCCGCCATTTTTTTGAAATGCCGTCACGGCAGCACGGCTGGCCGGGCGAGCGGTAAAAAAACCGGCTGCGACTGCTCACAGCCGGAGTGAGGAGCGTTTTGGGCTTCGAATCAGCTCTTCATGAAACGGTCTATCTGCTCAGACAGCATGCCGTATTCACGAGATTCCTTGCCGGTGCGCTTCTCGATCTCGCGGAGCTGTTCCTGGGCGCCGGCGAGATCGCCGATCTGCAGATGCGCCTCGCCGAGATATTCACGTACCAGCGTATAGTTCGGATCGATGCGCAGCGCTTCCTCGTAATAGCCGAGACCGACGGTGACGCGTCCGGAATGGCGGTGCGAATAGCCGAGGTAGTTGAGGATGCGAGGGTCTTTCTTGTCCGCAGCCAGGCTGAGCACGGCGATCGCCTCGTTATAACGTCCGGCCATCGCCAGCGCGCGGCCGGCTTCATAGATGTTGTCGTCGTCCAGCATGCCTTGCTTGGGCGCAACGCATTTCTTCAGCTTCTTGTCCCAGACCATGCCTTTCTTGCACTGTGTCGTCTGGCCGCCACCACCACCGCCTCCACCTTCACCGGCCGAAAACACCGGAACGGCAAATAGCGGCAGGGCGGCAACCGCCAGAACCTGGATCAGCAATCGTCTGCGCATCGAACCCTCCTTGAAGAATGACAATGCAGGACTAACGCCGGGCAAAAGCCGTTTCATCCCGGAAAAAAGTCATGGCCATTGAACGCTTTTTGAACGGTCCGCGCCAGTCGGAAAATAGAAGTGCCGAACATGACGTGACGAGCGCTGCAAATTCGCTATCATCCAGCAAACGGCAACGGAGTATGCGGAGAAAGCCAGTGCAGCGGCGCCTTGAAAAGGAGTGGGAGCTTTCGATCGGTCCCGACACCGTGCGCCTGTTCATCCTCAAGGCGAAGGCGCTGAGCGCCGCCGTCAACGAAGACTATGCCGATGGCGCCGAGCACGAGGTCGAACTCGACGGCGAGGCGCATGACAATCATCATCATGACGGTCTCGTCGAGGAAAGTTCCGAAAACCTCACCGAAGAAGAATTGCGCGAACTGATCAACGACCTCAATGTCGACGAGGCGGCCGAACTGGTCGCCCTGGCCTGGGTTGGACGCGGCGACTATGACGCTTCGGAATGGGCCGACGCGCTGGCGGCCGCGCGCGAGCGCGCCAACAAGCGCACGGCGAAATATCTGCTCGGCATGCCGCTCTTGGCCGACTGGCTGGAGGAAGGGCTGGAAGCGATCGGTGCGTAACACCGCGGTTACCGTTCGTGATCGGCCAAAACCCTCGTTCAGGCAACTTCCGCATTCGCTCACCGTTAACGGCGAATGGCGGCGCTGACCCCTCCCACATTGATCAGATTGGCCACATTGATCAGATTGGCCGGATTGAGCAGATTGGCGCTACCTTTGGCGGCGGCGATGCTGTCCGCAGGATCGGCCCTGGCCCAAGCTCCGGAATTGCCTGAAGCCGTGCCTGTTCCGGAGCTCAATCAGCCGCAACCAGCGCAAGAAGCCGCGCCTGCCGACGTCCCGATCCCCGAACCGCGCCCTGCGGATGGGCCAAAGCCTGATCAACCTGCGACCGACAAAATGGACCAGCAGACGTCGGACCAGCATAAGGAAGCCCGGCCGGAGCCGCCGGCAATCGCTCCAACGCCGAGCGAAAAGCCCGCCGAGGCCGAACCACCGGCCGCCACCACGAAACCACCGGAGAAGCCGGCGCAAGCGCAGGAGAAAGAAATCCCTCCCGACCCGCGCTCGGCCTCTGTGCCGCAGGAAAATATGCCGGACGAGGAACTTGCTTGCCGGAGGCGGCTGAAGTCGATGGGTGTCGACTTCGAGGAACGCAAGGCCGAGCACGATGCGGCGGTCGGCTGCTCTATCCCCTATCCGATCGCGCTGAAGACGCTGGGCAAGTCATTGGATATCCACCCCGAAACCGAGCTGAACTGCCAGATGGCCGAGGCCGCCGCGCGCTTCGCTGCCAATACCATCCAGCCGGCGGCCAAGGCCGAACTCGACGCCAATCTCAAGTCGGTCGGCCAGGCATCCGCCTATGTCTGCCGGCCGCGCCACGGCGGAGGGAAACTGTCCGAGCACGCTTTCGGCAATGCGCTCGATATCGCGAGCTTCACCTTGTCGAACGGGAGAAGGATCGACGTCGGCCCAGTGCCGCCGGAAAAGGACGCGAAATTCCTGAACGCGGTGCGCAAGGCAGCCTGCGGACCGTTCAAGACCGTGCTCGGCACGGGCAGCGATACGGATCATTCGCAGCA
>NZ_RZSX01000582.1:0-4164 GCF_004023105.1 Mesorhizobium sp. M5C.F.Ca.IN.020.32.2.1
GACCTATGAACAAGCCTTTGTCCATTCCGTCCTTTCCCCGCCTACAGTATGGCGTGGACATCGTTCCCGTTGAGGATGGAAAAGTCCTCCTGCGCTCGTTCACGGGAAGTGTGATGCTCTCGGGTGATTTCGTTGCGGTCGTCCTTCCGTTGCTTCTTCCGCTGCTCGACGGAAGGCATGGGATTGAGGACCTGGCGGCCAAATTCGACGAGACATTGCGGCCGGAGATCGAAGACTTCCTGACACTGATCCAACAGAAGGGTTTCTTGGGCAAGGCGGCACAGCACGGACGAGAAGATGACGCGGTCATGCTGTCGAGCAAGGACTGCGCGTACTGGTCTCTATACGGCGCGAGCGCCAGTCAGGCGGCAACACGACTGGCGCAATCGACCGTGGTGGTTACGGGACTTGGGGATGTCGGCAAAATCGTTGCCACCATGCTCGCAGCCTCCGGCGTCGGGACGCTCGTTCTTGTCGAGGGCGCCACGCTTTCGACCCGATCGGGCGGCCCCGAAGAGGCCAAAGCGTCGGAAGCAGAGAAGACCGAACTGTTGTTGCGCAAGCAATACGCATGCCGCATCGTGACGATACCGACGACTATCGACGATGCAGCAGGCTGGGAAGAGACGGTCGCGGCTGCAAGCGTCGTTGCGGTCTTGAGCGACACCATGTCGATGAGCGGCTACGACCGAGCGAACGAAGTGTGTATCAAACATGGCGTGCCTTGGGTTTCGGCCAGGATCGATCGACAACGCGCCATCATCGGCCCGTTCGTCATTCCAAACCAGACCGCGTGTTTCGCGTGCTTCGAAGCCCGCAGTCGGGCCAACGCGGATCATCCGGAAGATCACGAGGCACTCTACCGTCATTGGAAAGAACTGAACGGCAGACGCGACATCTGGCCGTCCCTTCTTCCTTTCGCGGGTATCGTGGGGAATTTCGTCGCCTTGGACTTGTTACGCGTCCTTGCCGGCGAGCATCTTTCGGCAGCGGCGGGGCGCATCATCAATATCGACCTTCCGACGATGGAACGGAGCGTCCATGAGGTGCTGAAGCTGCCGAGATGCCCGGCATGCTCACGATTAAGGGACCGCAGACCAACCAAGATATGGGACATCATCCCCACCGAAACGCGGTCAGTCGGCTGAGCACGGCAGCATCCGGAGAGTTGCGAATGCAGCTTCACCACCACTTGGCATCGCCGATCGAGGATACCCTGCGCAAGGCGCTCAGGCTTGTCGACGATGAGACAGGGGTCATAAAGATCCTGCACGAGGCGCCATGCGCCCCCGACTCGCCAAGGATATTTGGTTGCGGAGCGCTGTCCAGCGACTACAGTCGTTTCGGATTTCCCTCGGAAAGCCCGATCAGCGGCTCCACGTCACTTGTGCGCGACCAGGCGCTTGTCGGGGCGATCGGCGAGGCGGTCGAACGGTATTCCGCCGCTTATGTTCCCTACGATGAGGTCATTTATCGCCCCATCAGCGCCGTGTCGGCTACTGCGGTTTCACCCTGGTCGCTCTCGCTGTATGACGAGGTCCAGTTGGCACGGGCCGGTTTCGGCTATTGCGCCCTGCGGCCCGATGACACGATCGGCTGGGTCATGGGCTTCTCGCTCACACGCAAACAGCCGATCCTCGTTCCGGCATTCGCGGTCTATCAACCGTACATAAGTCGCGCCGGAGAAATGCCGGTGGTGCAACAGATCACGACGGGTTTGGCCTGCGGCAACACGGCGGAGGAAGCGATCCTTTCGGCCATCTGCGAGGTGGTGGAGCGCGACGCCGCGATGCTCATGTGGCTTCAAAGCCGTCGTCCGCCGAAGACCGTCATCGAATCGCGGACCCCAAAGGTGGTGCGGGAGACGCTTGCCCGCTTCGGACCGATCGAAGGTCACGTCACCTTGCTCGACGTCACGACCGATCTTGCGATTCCCGCCTATATTGCCGTCTCCGATGTGCCCATGGCCGGAAAGCCCGGCGCGACGTTTTCCTCATGCGCTAATCTGGTCGCCAGTCGCGCGGCCGTTGGTGCGCTCACCGAACTGGCGCAATGCTTGTTATGGGTGAACAGCCTTGTCGATAAAGGGACGCATCTGCCCAACCCCTCGCTTGAGGACATTGCGCAGATCGAGGAGCACGTCCTATGGCCCCTCTTGCCGGAAAACCGCCAGGCCTTCGAATTCGTCCTCTCCTCTTCGTGTGAAACCGAGATACCGCAAGATCATGACTGGCCCACCGACATACTCGATTCGATTACGCATTGTGTCGAACGCATTGCGCGCGCCGGGCTGGAGGTCGTTGTAGTCGATGTGACCTCCCCGGATATCAGAGAGTGCGGGCTGCATGTATTCCGCGCGATCATTCCAGGTGCGCAGCCGCTCTATTTTGGCAGCGGCCTGCACAGGATCAGTGTTCGCGCCACCAGCGCCGAATATGCCGATCGTGCGAGCAAGCAGATCAACCTCCACCCACATCCTTTCCCCTAATCGATCTCGCAAAGGTCACTCATGCCCGACCCTCATGGGACTGACATAGCCAAAATCCGAGGCCGGCTTCTAGGTGAACGCAACCTGTTCTCCATCTCGGAGCTGTTTCATGAGAACAGCAGGATCAGCCGATCCGCGCCGCGGATTGCGCAGAGCCCGCAATCTGCTCTCGTCGCCCCGTCGGGATTCAAGCGATACATCTATGCTCCCCGCATTGCATTGCCCGATCCACGCACGGCTGAGACAGATAGCATCTGGGATATCATGACGGCGCGTCGATCGGGGCGCAGCTACTCGGGTGAGGAGATTGATCTCCAGTGTGTATCGGACCTGGCGTTTTACGCGCTGGGCACGCCGGACAAGGGACAGAGACGCTGCGTGCCGTCAGGCGGCGGGCTCTATCCACTCGAACTCTATGTGGTAGTCGCTCGTGTGGAGCAGTTGCCAGCCGGTCTCTATCACTACGATCCGCGCTCGCATGCCCTGTGCGAACTTGGCAGAGCGGACTGCCTAGCATCGATAAAGCAGGCCGTGTTCATTCCCGAGGCGGTCGACAACGCTGCGGCCGTCTTCGTCCTGACGGCGGTATTCGGCCGCTCCAAAATCAAATACGGTGAGCGGGCCTATCGTTTTTCGCTCTTGGAAGCTGGTCACGTCATGCAGAATATCTGCCTCGCGGCGACCGCCCTTCGCCTTGGCGTGTGTCCTGTGGGTGGTTTCGTCGACGACGAGATGAACGATCTGCTTGACGTTGACGGCGTTGAGGAAGCGGTCCTCTACGCTGCGCTCATCGGCTCGCTCGACACGATCGGCGGCTGAACATCGCCATCTGTTGTTCCAGACACTTCGAGCTGTTTTGCGCATTTAGGAAAGCGGCCTTAGCCACTCGCCGCCGATCTCGACCGTGAGACTGGACCCTTGCAGATCATCACCCAACAGCTCGTGTGAGCCACCGAGATGACACGCCAGGAATTGTTCCGCGACGGCCATCAAAGCGATACGATTGCGCTGGCCTACCAAGAAATGGCCTTCATCGGGAAAAGTGACCAAGGTCACCGGCACGTTCCTTCGCAGCAGGGCGTGCGCGACGTTCCTTGACTCGGCAGGACTGACGCGAACGTCGCGCAGTCCTTGCGCAATCAACATCGGACGGATCATTTGCTCGACATGAACAA
Organism: Mesorhizobium sp. M5C.F.Ca.IN.020.32.2.1; assembly: GCF_004023105.1. NCBI lineage: Bacteria > Pseudomonadati > Pseudomonadota > Alphaproteobacteria > Hyphomicrobiales > Phyllobacteriaceae > Mesorhizobium > Mesorhizobium sp. M5C.F.Ca.IN.020.32.2.1. Next base: position 3,664 of record NZ_RZSX01000582.1, read on the forward strand.
GCGGCGAGCGTTCCTGGAGCCATTTTCGTCCCTCCATGGTCGCGGGGTCCGCCAGCCGGCGTAGGATCATGGCAAACCAGCTGTGCCAGTAAGGCGGTATTCGCGCGATGAAGGACAGAAGGTCCGAAGGGCCGCAGATATCGATGAAGCAGTTGTAAAGATCGGGGCTCCTCGCCGCAGCCATCAGGGCGGCGTAGCCGCCATAGCTAGCTCCAAAAAGCCCGACCCGGTCAGGATCGGCAATGCCCTCCTTCACCGCCCAAGCCACGCCATCGTCCAGGTCATCCTGCATGCGGCCGCCCCACTCTCGATCAGCTGCATTGGTGAAGGCTTTGCCGAAGCCGGTCGAGCCGCGGAAATTGACGCTCAGTACGGCATAGCCGCGGCTCGCCAACCATTGATGCAGGGGCGAAAAGCCCCACGCGTCTCGGTCGTAAGGCCCGCCATGGACGACGACAACCAGCGGCGAGCGGCGAGCGCGGCCCGCCGGAAGGGTGACAT
>NZ_RZSX01000583.1:0-4161 GCF_004023105.1 Mesorhizobium sp. M5C.F.Ca.IN.020.32.2.1
GCAGTAGGAAAGGGGTTTTCAGGCGCAAGACTGTAGTTGAGGGAAAGGACCCGCAACCTGGCCTCGTTGGCGATAGCCTGACAGGCCCACTCTCCATTGGCCGTGGAACCTCTTGCCCACCCGCCACCATGCAGAAAAATGGCGACGGGGCCACTTTCGGTGTTAGTGGGGACAAACAGTCTTGCCTCAATTGGCCCGTGCCTTGTGGGTACGATCAGGTCGGCTTTCCCAGCGATATCCGGAGCCTCTTCGCACCAGTATTGCAGCAGTCTGGCCTGCTGCGCCCGGTTTTCAACAAGGGTCTTGGGTGCGCCGCCATCGGAAAGCTGAAGGGCTTCGTACCTGGCTTTCGTCTCGGCCATTTCGCAATTCAGTCTTGGATCTCTCGTCATTACTTTCTCGGTTACGGGATGGAGGATAATGTGGCTCTTATTGGTCAGGAAAAATCCGCTACGCGATGGCAGGCTGGTCAAAAGCGATTGCGGTTGCGCCGACAGAACGACAGGTCCTGGATTGGGCGAAACTGACAACTGATATGCCGTCATCGTGCCATTCGCTGGTCCGACATTTGCTTTGAGGTCGGTGGATGACACACGCCCGGTGGTCGATCAGGTATGATGGGAACGCCTTACCCCTCCAGACGAGTCGATCTCAATCCACTCGGCCGGCCTCAATACGAGCGCGTCGGGAACCGCTTCACCGCGCGACTGCGCAGCCGACAGATGTCTGATGAACTCATCCACCAAGGGGTCGTCCGGATTAGTATAGTGGCACGGCAACACAGTTTTCAGGCCCAACCACTGCGCCGCCAAAACGCCTTCAAGAGGCGACATATCGCTAGTCAACTTTTGACCGGCACCCGGACCGCCCATTCCGATGGGATTGGCAATTCCAACCGATCCCACCGTTGGCCGGTAGAGCTGACCGTGCAATTTCATGTCCGAGAAAATCGCCGTGTCACCGGGGTGATATAAGCGAATGTTCTCATGCAGATCCAGGATGAAGGCCAGCGGAATGCCGGAAGCAAAAGACCCATCCGGAAGGTTGAAATAAGAGCAATGCCGGCATTCGAGTGTTTGAACTTCGATGCCCGCCACCTTAAGCCTCATTCCCCAAGCCGTGACGCGTATGCGTTCGGCGGGAATACCGCTCGCCAGAAGATAGGCTTTGACCTCGCCGCCGCAGATGATGTCTGCATCAGTGTTCCGGGCGATTTCAGCCGTGTCCCCGAGATGATCCATGGCGGCATGAGTGACGATGATCAGGTCGACCTTGTCGAAGGATGCCGCATTTACGCGGCTGACAGGGTTTTGATTGAAACAGGGGTCAAGTAGGATTCGTTGCCCGTTCCGAATAATGATCTCGTAGGCGGCCACGCCAAAATACCGCACTCTCGCTTCTATTACACTGGACATGTCTTTTCTCTGCCTCGTCGACACCAAGTTGAGCCGAGCCATTTCGCCAGCGCGTAGCTGCGGAAATGAAGAAATGGACGGTGGGATGGGAAAAACTGCCACGTCCACAGTGGATCAATCGAGCAGTTCCTGCACCTCTTCGCTCATGCGGTTCATGGCATCCTTGGGGCTGGCCTTCAGCGTGATGACGTCCCGGAGGTGCGCCTTGATGACATCCGTGATCCGCAGGGAGTTTGCACCGGGGAACGAAAACCAATCGATTGCGGAACGAGCTGCTTCCACGGCAACCAGCCGGTTGTCCGCCGGGTCTGTCTCGGCCACGATCTTCTCAACCGCGATCTTGTTGCCCGGCACGTAGCCAGTAGTATCAAACATCACACGCTGCATTTCGACCTCCGACATGAACTTCATGAAGGTCCACGCGGCTTTCTGTTTTTCGGGGTCCTTGGAGGTCATCATTATGCAACTGCCGCCGGCAGGCAGCTTGCCATCGGCCTCCAGCGGGAAGGGGGCAACGCGGAAGTCGAAATTCGCCTGCTTCGTCAAATTGGTGAGAAAGCCGCTCGATGAGACCAACAGTCCGACAGACCCGCTGGAAAATGCCTGAAAGGCCTGACTGCGATCCATGTCGATCTGGCCGGCTTCGCCGAACATCTTCAGCACGTTGAGCCCGCGAAGGCCTTCGGCGCCGTTGAAAGCGATTTTAGCGTCATCGTCAGACAGCATTCGTCCGCCCTGAGAATTAATCAGCGCGGTATAGGTCCAATTGCCGGAGGCCAAATAATCGAAGATGGCGCCGACAGCACCGCCGTGCCGGGCAGAGATCATCGCTGCGGCACCGGTGATTCCCTCCCATGTCGTCGGTAGGTGCTCGGTATCGAGACCCGCTTCCTCCATCAGGTCGAGGTTGTAATAGACAACCGGGACCGAGATCACGTAAGGCAGGCCATAAGATTGGTCATTAAAATGGCAAAGCGCGTCGGACGTCGGCACATAGGACTCGCGTGCCCATTCGGCGTCGCCCGATAGATACGGATCGAGCAGAGCGACGAGACCGCGCGAATACGTCATCTTCGCCCGATTGTATCCTTGGAAAATCACGTCCGGCAAATCGCCCGTGACGTCGTTCCTGAGAAGGCGTTCCGTCAGGTCGTCATAGTCTTGCGCATCCGGCAGCTTCTTGACCTTGATATCGGGATAGGCGGCCTCGAAGCTCTTAAGTGCTGAATCCGGGACGAACGTCCTCACGGCAAGCACTTCGATCGACTCGGCAAACGTTGCGGTCGGGGAAATGAAGCTCAGAAAAGTCAGGAGAGCGGCTGGTACTCTAGACATGATTTCCTCCGTAATTGTCCTCTGCTGGTCTTTCGGTCGCGGATGGAGGCTCCTGCCAATCGCGGGCGAGGGCGAAAACGCAATCACCCAGCCTAGTGCGCGCAGGGACACGCCGGCACATGACAATGCCGGCGCTCCTGGAGTAGACCGGCTCCTGCGCTTTCCAGGGGGCATTTGTGTAGTGGATACGCCCGACGATCTGCCCGTCCGCCACCGCTTCGCCTAGCTTGACGAGGGGCTCGAATAGGCCTGTCTGCGTGCTGTCGGAATAGACATAATCGCGAGATGGAACGCGATGAACGATACGCGTCTCCGGCTCGGGTTCTGCGGTGTTCGGACCGGACAGAACACCGACGTGACGTAGAAGCCTCTCAAGCCCGCGTTCGGCGAGCGTCAGGTTGTCAAGCGACACCGTGCTACCGCCGCCAAGTTCCGTCGACATGTGAAACACGCCTGCCCTTCGGCATGCACCGATCATTGCTCCGTCGCCGCCCGTCGAATTCTCGATGATCATGCTAGTGGGCATTCCAAATGCCTTGAGGTAGCTCAGTGAGTGGTTGAACCGGTCGGGATCGTCGGAGCGGGCGATCGCACCGCATGGGGTGTATTCCATGCTGCTGCTGCCGGAATGGAAGTCGAAAGCGTATTCGACGCGCGGAAGGATTTCGCACTCGATCAAATGTGCGATCATAGCGGTTGGAGATCCATTCGGATCGCCCGGAAAATGACGGTTCAGATTGCCATCATCGAGGGGCGATATGCGCGCGTCGGCACGCACGGCCGGAGCATTGGCGGCGGGCAAGAAGATGATCTGCCCGCGGATGTCCTTTGGTTCAAGGCGGCGGATCAGCTTCATCAGCAGGATCTGCCCCTCATATTCATTGCCATGATTTCCAGCCATCAGCAGAACGCGTGGCCCCTCTCCATTGCGCACTGTCACAACGGGGATCGGCTCATAGCTGTAACCAGCGTCGTCACCGGACTTGTCATGCGCCGCGAGCGGCAGGCGGAAGTAGCCGCAGATCTTTCCTTCGGCATCCAGATCGATATCTGTCCAGATCTTCGAGCGAGACATCTAAACTCCATTCTTTTAGGAAAAGCCGGCCACGATTAGGTTCCGTCTTCGTTTGTGCCGCAATTGCCTCGTTGTAGAACGCGACGACCGGTGGATCGAAATCACTTGGTCGACCGGGCCGGGTTCCCCTTAAGCTAAGGGTTGCCCAGCCAGCAGGGCAGAAGCTGTCCGGTGCTTCGCTCGTTATTCGTCAATAGACCGCCGTCCTCCACTCGGGGTGGTTCGGGTCTTTTCCCGTGACGAGCGAGAAATAGATTTCCTGGAGCTTTGTGGTCAGGGAGCCAGGCTGACCATCGCCAACGGGAAGTCGATCGATCGATGTGATCGGCGCAATCT
>NZ_RZSX01000584.1:0-4159 GCF_004023105.1 Mesorhizobium sp. M5C.F.Ca.IN.020.32.2.1
CCTGAGACGGTATCAGGACGGCGTGAGACGCCCGCCCCAGCCCGGGACATTCGACCGGATGTCACCGCCCGGGCAAACCCCACCCCGGACAGGCATTGGTCGCGGCACCGCGCAAAAAGGTTCAGCGGCGGCGAAAAAATCGCAGACAAACTTTTTAGGAAGAATACCGGGCGGCGAATTCGGAGATGCGCTGCACCACGGCTTTCGGAGCCGTTATGCCCCGTGCTGCCGCCTTCTCGGCCGCTTCGGCCCGGGCACGGCCGGGCACATGCACGCCATAGCGGCGGCGCAACCGTTCGAGCTGGTCCTTCATGCGTTTCTCGAAATCCGGATCGAGCAGCTTAGGCTCGACGGCCAGCACGAAGAGGCCGGTTCCGGGACTGTCCGGTCCGCCGCTGAACCATGGCGCATCGAGCGACCAGTTGGCGCCCGACAGGCCAGCCGCCAGCACTTCGACCATCAGCGCGATGTTGGCGCCGCGCTGGCCGCCGAAGGCCAGCATCGCGCCTTTCATGGCGGCGGCGGGATCGGTGGTCGGGTTGCCGCTCGCGTCCAGTGCCCAGCCTTCTGGAATTTTTCTGCCGTCCTCGGCCGCCTTGCGAATGTTGACGAAGGCAGTGGCGCTCGACGACTGGTCAATGACCAGCGGCGCTCCGTCGGCGGCGGGCGCAGCGAAGGACATCGGGTTGGTGCAGTAGACCGGCTTGACTGAGCCCGAGCCGGCAAGCACGGCCGGTCCGTTCGTCGCGGCGAAGGACACCAGTCCCAGCGCGGCCAGCCGCCCGGTGAAATAACCGAGTGCGCCGCATGTATAGGCGTTCTTCTGCGAAAAGATGGCGACGCCGAACAGACGCGCCGCCTTGGCGAGATCGTCGATGGTGCGGTCGAAGCCGGTATGCGCCAGACCGCCTTTCGCGTCAGAGAGATAGACCGCCAAGGCCGGCCTGGTGACGACCGGCTCGGCCTTGCCGTCGATGCGGCCGGCCTCCAGCGCTTCGAGATAGTCGATGAAATGCGACAACCCGACCGTCGACAGCCCTTCCGCCTCGGCCGCTACGATGGAGGCTGCAAGCGACTGCGCCGCTTCTTCATTGGCGCCGGCGCCGAGCGCCGCCATCCGGCACAGCCCTGTCGCCTGGTCGAGACTGAGTTGCATTTCGTAAGTCCTGAATTCGTGAAACTGTCTCGATCAGCCGAGCCGGTTCGGAATCCGCGCCTCGAGCCGGCGGAAGCCGAAGACCAGGATACCGGTAATGGCCATATAGACCAACGCCAGAAGCAGCAAGGGTTCGTAGGTGACGAACAGATCCTGGCGCACCCTCGAGGCTACGGCATAGATGTCGACCATGGTTATGGTCGCCACCAGCGGTGTTGCCTTCAGCTGGAGAACGGTTTCGCCGGCCAGCGTCGGCAGCGCCCGGTGGATCGCCTGCGGAAGCCATACTCGCCTGAACATTTTCCAACGGCTCATGCCGAAAGCTCGGGCCGCCTCGAGTTGACCTTTCGGTACGCCTGCGAAGGCGCCACGCATTACTTCGCCTTCGTAGCCAGCATAGGAAATCGTCAGCGAAAGAACTGCATAGGGCCATGCCTGCCTGAGAATGGGCCAGAGGAACGACTCGCGTATCCACGGAAATTGTGGAAACAGCGAACCGAGTCCGAAGTAGAGCAGCCAGAGCTGGAGCAGCAGCGGCGTACCACGAATAACCGTGCAGAACACCTTGGCCGGAACGCTCAGAATCGGCGGGCCGATCACCTGCGCGAGGCCGAGGGGGATAGCGAGCGCGATGCCCAGAGCCGACGTCACCACCAGCAGCCATATGGTCCGCCATATGCCCTGCAAAGCCAGCGGCAGATAGGCGGGCAGCCAATCCCAGCGCATGAGGAAAATCGACGCCAATATGATAACCAGCGCGATCAGGATCAGCGCTATCCGATGTGGCCGCATCCAGAGCGAAGCTCGGGCGGCGGCGTTAATGACCGGGGTTTCGGCAGCCGCCATCAGTGAGTTCCCGCGATCGAAGGCATGCCGCGTCGCGCCCAGCGCTCAACACGCCCGATGACGACGTTGGAGACGAGGGTCAGAACGAGATAGAGCGCGCCCGCCGCCATGAAGAAGGTGAAATAAGCCTTCGTCGCGCCGGCTGCCGTCCGTGTGGTTTGCGTCAGTTCATTGACGCCGACGATCGCGAGAAGCGCGGTGTCCTTGGTGGCGATCAGCCACAGATTTGCCAGCCCTGGGATGGCGAAGGGGAGCATCGCAGGTAGCGTTATACGCCTGAGAAGCAGGCCGGGGGGCATTCCATACGCCCGCGCGGCTTCGATCTGGCCCTGCGGAATGCCGAGAATCGCGCCGCGCAAGACTTCGGTAGAGTAGGCGCCCTGCACGACCCCGAGCACGCCTATTCCGGCGACAACACCGTTGATATCGATTGCGGCATGGCCGAGCGCGGTGAGCAACTGGTTGATGAGGTCGGTACCAGCGAAATAAAGCAGCAGGATCAGCACCAGTTCGGGCACGGCGCGGACCACGGTGGTGTAGACTTCCAGCAGGTCACGGACCACCGGCCCGCCATAGAGCTTGCCATAAGCGCCGCCGACGCCGATCACGAGACCGACTCCAAAGGAGCCGAAAGCAATTCCGACGGAGTTTGCCAACCCATGCAGAAGGCTGAGACCCCTGCCGTTCGGCGGCTGGAAGGAAAGCAATTCCAGCGAACTGGCTCCGAAGATGGTGGCGAGAACGTCGCTCAGCTGATGTCCCCTGGACTTCCGGGTTGAGGCGCCAACGATGTATCAAGCCGGACGTGCCATCGCGACGATGGCGGCTAGGCATGCCCGGCTTGATGCCGCTGCCGTCAGTTGGACTGCGACTCTTCGCCGTAGATGTCGAAGTCGAAGTACTTCTTGGTGATTTCGGCATACTTGCCATTGGCGCGGATGGCCTTGATTGCGGCATTGAGCTTGTCCTTGAGCCCGGTATCGCCTTGACGTACGCCGGCGCCGACGCCAGGCCCGAGCACTTCAAGGTCCGGTGCGACATAACCTTTGAGGTCGCAGCACGCTTTGCCTTGATCCGACTTCAAAAATGCGTCGAGCGCGATCGAATCGGCCTGAGTGGCATCGATCCGGCCGGCGGCGAGATCCTGATTTGCCTCGTCCTGCGTCTGGTATTCTTTGATCTCGGCAGCATCGGTGAAGTGCTTCTTGGCGTAAGCAGCGTGCACCGTGGACGCCTGAACGCCGATAATCTTGGCTTTCAGCCCCTCAGGCGTCGCATCGAATTTCTGATCCTTGGCGCCGATCACAGCAGTCGGCGTATTGTAGTATTTCTCCGAAAAATCGATTTCCTTCTTGCGTTCGTCGGTAATGGACATCGAATTCATAATCGCGTCGATCTTCTTGGTTTTAAGCGCCGGGATAAGGCCGTCCCACGGGATTGGCGTCAATACGCAATCCAGCTTGGCTTCGCTACAGATGGCGTTGACGATGTCTACTTCCCAGCCAGCCCAGTTGCCGGAAGCATCCTGCGAGTAAAACGGCGGATAGGCTTCAGGCGAAAAACCCACCTTGATCTGTTCGGCGCTTGCCGAAAATGCGCCCGACAACGCGATCAGCGTGGCCGCGAGCGCCGTTTTGAGAAAAGGTTTCATTTTTTCATTTCTCCCGTTTTTTGGTTTTGACGTTCCCGTCTGCTTTCTCGCAAGTCATCCAACATTGCGCAGAAACTGCTTCAGCCTTTCGGATTTGGGCGCACCGAAGATCTGCTCCGGCGGCCCTTCTTCCTCGACCAACCCGTTGTAGAGGTAGACGACATGCGTCGCGACTTCGCGGGCGAACTTCATCTCGTGGGTCACCAGCACCATGGTGCGGCCCTCGCGCGCCAGATCGCCGATCACCTTCAACACCTCGCCGATCAGTTCCGGGTCGAGCGCCGAGGTCGGCTCGTCGAACAGCATGACGCGCGGATTGATGGCCAGCGCCCGGGCGATGGCCGCGCGCTGCTGCTGGCCGCCCGACAGATAGGCCGGATAGACATCGCGCTTTTCGGCCAGCCCGACGCGGGCGAGCAGCTTTTCGGCCTCGGCGATGGCCACTTCGCGCTTGACGCCGAGAACATGCACCGGAACCTCGATTACGTTCTCGATCAGCGTCATGT
>NZ_RZSX01000585.1:0-4159 GCF_004023105.1 Mesorhizobium sp. M5C.F.Ca.IN.020.32.2.1
GGCCTATCCGGAATTCGCGCGCCATGCCCGCACGCTTGCCCGCTACGAAGGCTTCTCCTCGCATGAACACGCCGTCTCCGACGTGCGCGACCGATATCTGGTGCGGTAGCGACGATGAAGGCTGCCAGACTCCACGCGGCGGGCGATTTGCGGGTTGAGGATGTCCCGTCTCCCGGCGAACCCGCTCCTGGCTGGGTGCGGCTCAAAGTGGCGGCTGCCGGCATCTGCGGCTCGGACCTCCACAACTTCCGCACCGGTCAGTGGATCAGCCGCGCGCCGAGCGTCGCCGGGCATGAGTTCGCCGGCGAGGTGACAGCCGTGGGCGCCGGCGTGTCCCAGTTGGCCTGCGGAGATCGGGTCGTCGCCGATTCGCGTTTCTGGTGCGGCGAATGTCCTGCTTGCCGGGCCGGCCTGCATAATGTCTGTGCCAGACTGGGCTTTGTAGGCGAGGTTTGCGACGGCGGCTTCGCGGAAGAGACGGAGCTGCCGGCGCGGCTGCTCCTGCGCCACGACCCGGCGCTCGATCCCGCAATCGCCGCCATGGCGGAGCCGCTGGCGGTCGCCCTGCACGCCGTCCGGCGACTGTCGGCGCCGGCCGGGGTGCCGGTACTTATCGCCGGTTGCGGCCCGATCGGCGGGCTGGCTGCGCTGCTCCTGTCGCGGCACGGTGAGAGGCCGGTCCTGGTCGCCGACCGCAATGCGGCGCGTGCGGATCTTGTGGCCGAGGTGAGCGGCGCGACCGTCGTCGACCTGGACGCCCTGCCCTGTGATCCCAATCTGCGCCATGCCATCGACGCGACGGGAAACGTGGCGGTGATGGCGCTACTGCTCGAGCTCCTGGCCGGGGGTGGCACGCTGGCGCTGGTCGGCATATCGCATGGCCGCCTCGATCTCGACCCCAACCTCCTGGTCGAACGCGAGACCGCGCTTGTCGGTTGCCACGCCTTCGCCGACGAGCTTGCGCCGGCCGTCGCGATGCTTGGTGATCTCGCCCCCGCGCTGTCGCGCTTCGTGTCCGAAGAGATCGTGATCGGCGAGATTCCCGCCGCCTACCAGCGCCTGATCGCAGGCACGAGCGGCGGGTTGAAGACCATCATCCGAATGGAGAGAGGATGATGATCAGGCTTCCCGAAACCGCCGGGCCCCTCTACGAAAAGGTCAAGGACTACGTGCTCGGCAACATCGGCAGCGGCAAATGGCCGAAGGACCGCAGGCTGCCTTCCGAAAACGAGCTGGTCAGCACGCTTGGCGTCTCGCGGATGACTGTGCACCGGGCGCTGAGGGAACTGACCTCGGAAGGCCACCTCCTGCGCATCCAGGGCGTAGGCACCTTCGTGGCGCCGCCGAAACCGCAATCGGCCCTCATCGAAATCAGGAACATTGCCGGCGAGATCGCCGCGCGCGGCGCACGCCACAGGGCCGAGGTCGTCGTCCTCGAGAAGATCCGCAACCCGGCGCTGGACCTCATTGTCGCCTTCGAGTTCACGCGCCGCAGACCGGTCGCCCATTCGATCATCGTGCATTTCGAAGACGAGGTGCCTGTCCAGCTCGAGGAGCGCTTTGTCAATCCGGCTCTCGCACCGGACTACCATCGGCAAAATTTCGTTGCGACCACCACCTACGACTATCTGCAGCGGGCGACGCCGCTGACGGAAGTGGAGCACGTGATCTCGGCCGTCGCCGCAGAAGAGATGGCGGCCCGCCATCTGATGATTCGGCCCGGCGACCCCTGCCTGCTCCTGCATCGGCGGACCTGGTCGGGCGCGGCGGTCGCGACCGTCAACAATCTCACCTATGTCGGCAGCCGCTATTCGCTTGGCAGCCGCTACGCGCCCTCACCCGCCGCATAGCAGCAACGGCCCGCCAAGCGGGTGGGCAGCGTCATCGGCCCAACGGCTGCCTTGATAGGGAAATCAGTTCTGCCTCGTCGATCACGCCGGCCATGTAGTTGGCAATAATGCGAGACGCGAGCGCCTCACGCTGACCAGTCGATTGACTTTCAAGCTTGAGGTGTTCGAACGCTCGAGCCAGCAGAGCCAACTCGGATGGATCAAAAATACCAGCTTCCTCAGCTTTTCGACGGATCGCCATGGCTTCCTCAAAGACGATGACTTGTCTTTGCAACGTTTCCCGCGACATTGTGTTCCTGGAGGTGCTCAAGACTAGCTTGGGCGCGCGCGCCCTTGCTAGCCATCAGCTGACAGCGGCTAACCCCAGTGGCCGCTAGCCGGCCTGCGCTAAGAGCGCACCACCAGAGGCACCAGCCCTTCATGGCGATGGTCGAGATAGCACACCACGCGGTCGCCAATGCGCTCGAAGATGAGATCAACTTTCGCCTCGCCGATGGCCAGATGGCGGATAACAATGTTGTCGATACCGATCGGCAGCCGCGGGCGTTCCACAGTGATCTCGCGTTTCCAGCCGTCGACCCGGATGCCCAGGCAGGCCTGCAGCATCATGAACGCGGAGCCTGCCGACCATGCCTGCGGCAGACATGCGACCGGGTAGGCCACCGGTGAATCGCTCGCCGCGCGCGTAAAGCCGCAAAACAGCTCCGGCAGGCGCATGTTGAAACGGACCGCCGCCTCGAACATGCCGCTCATCAGCTTCACGACGCTGTCGCGCTCGTGATAGCGGGCGAGCCCGGAGGCGCAAAGTGCGGTGTCGTGCGGCCAGATCGAGCCATTATGATATGACATAGGGTTGAATGGGATCTCGTCGTCGGCCAGTGTGCGAACGCCCCAACCGCTATGGAGATGACCAGAGAGCAGCTGGGTGGCGACTGACTGAGCCCGTTCCGCCGCCGGCAGCCCGACATAAAGCAGGTGACCGGCATTGGACGTGCGAACCGCGCATTGCTTGCCTTGTCCGTCGATTGCCAAAGCATAGAAATCGCGGTCCGGCATCCAGAAATGCGTCTCCACTGCCTGACGGATCCTCTCTGCCAGGGCGCTCCAGTGCGCCGCCTTTGCGTCGTCGCCCCGCCTGGCGGCCAGCGCCGCCATCCCTTGATATGCGGCGAAGGCATAACCTTGCACCTCAACCAATGCGATCGGTCCTTTGGGGATCGTGCCGTCGGCATGGAAGACGGCATCGGAACTGTCCTTCCAGCCTTGGTTGAACAGACCCGTGTCGGCCGCCCTGTTGTAGGTTACAAAGCCATCCCCGTTGCGGGCTCCGACCTCTTCCATCCACGCAGTGGCAGCGCCCAGGGAGTTCCACATGCGATCGACGAACGCCTCGTCTCCGGTGCGATCGGCGTAGGACGAAGCCAGGTAGACATAGAGTGGCGTGGTGTCGACGCCGCCATAGTAGCGGCCGAACGGCAGTTCGCGCAGCACGGCCATTTCCCCCTTGCGGGTTTCATGCATGATTTTGCCAGGCTCGGCATCGTCGAATACAGAGGTCTCGGTCGATTGATAGTGGGCAAGGAAGGCCAGGACCCCTCGAGCAAGGTCCGGATTGAGCCAAAGCATCTGCAAGGCGGAAATGACGCCGTCGCGGCCGAAAGCCGTCGAAAACCAAGGGATGCCGGCATACGGGTATGGCCCGGTCTCCAGATCGGTCGTCAGCAGCGCGATGTCGGCGCGCGTGCGTGTCAACCAGTCATTGAACACGCGCCCGGAGCTGAAGACGGTGGCGCCCTGCCGGCGCTTTGAGCGCATGGCGAAGCGGGCTCGCGCAGCGGCCGCGCGAAAGCGGTCGCTGGAAGGGGTTTCTTCGCTGTGGCCGACCTCCAGGTACAATGCTCTGCTGTCACGCTTTGCCACGACAATGAGGAAATCGGCGTGATCGGGGTGCACCTGATCGGGCTTGATCGAGAATGCGATGGCCGATTGACGAGCCACATTGTCGAGGCCTTCATATCGGAACGTTACGCTCGCCTCGCCGACCAGTGCGTCATGCGCGCGACCGCGGCGGCTACGCATAGTGCCGCGCACCTCGAACATGTCACGGAAATCGGCGTCGAAGTCGAGCCGGACCGGCAGAACCACCTCGCGCGCGGAGTAGTTGGTGAACTTGATGCGTTCGAACATGCGGTCCTGCCAGATGAACCGCGTCCGATCGACGTGGACGACGCCCGGCAATGCTTCGCTGCCATTCGGCCCGATAGTGGCTAGATTGGTGAGATTGGCGGTGAATAGGATGTTGTCCCTGT
>NZ_RZSX01000586.1:0-4157 GCF_004023105.1 Mesorhizobium sp. M5C.F.Ca.IN.020.32.2.1
ATGCTGGATGCCGACCAGGCGATGCTGATTGCGACGCGGAAAACTCTGCCGGTACTGTTGACCACGATCGCGCCGGAATCCGTCGACACCGTACGCGTTTCGGCGCTCGCCGAGGCCGGCATCGTCGTCAGCCTCGGCCATTCCGACACCGGCTATGCCAAGGCGCGCGCGTTCGCCGATGCCGGCGCAACAATGGTCACCCATCTGTTCAACGCGATGAGCCAGATCGGCAATCGTGAGCCGGGGTTGGCGGGTGCTGCCATCGATACGGACACGTTGTTTGCCGGCATCATCGCCGACGGCATCCATGTCGATCCCGCCACCATGGCCATCGCGCTGCGCGCCAAGCAGGGTCCGGCAAAAATTTTCCTGGTCACCGACGCCATGGCGACGATCGGCACCGATATGACCTCGTTCACGCTGAACGGCCGCACCGTCTACCGCAAGGACGGTAGCCTGCGGCTAGCCGACGGGACGCTGGCGGGCGCCGATCTCGACATGATCTCCGCCGTGCGCTTCGTCCACCGCGTCGTCGGACTGGACCTTTCGGAAGCGCTGCGCATGGCTTCGTTCTATCCGGCGCAGGCGATCGGTCAGTCGCACCGGCTCGGGCGGTTCGCCAACGGCACCGCCGCCGATATCGTTGCGCTGTCGGACGAATTGGACGTCAAGGGCGTCTGGATAGAAGGCGACAGGGTTTTCGGGGTCGGCGCCAACTGGGTGTAACCTTAACATCAGCCGGCTTTGGCCGGAGCGTAGAGGTCCTTGTAGGTTTCGCGCAGCAGGTTCTTCTGCACCTTGCCCATCGTGTTGCGCGGCAGTTCGTCGACGAAGATCACCTGCTTCGGATGCTTGTATTTCGCCAGCCGCCCGGCGATGGCGCCGACGATCTCGGCAGCGGTGATTGTCGAGGCCGGCGTCCGCACCACGATCGCGGTGACGCCTTCGCCGAAATCCGGATGGGCAACGCCGACGACAGCGCTTTCGGCGACGCCGGGCAGCGCGTCGATCTCGCTCTCGACCTCCTTCGGATAGATGTTGTAGCCGCCGGAAATGATCAGATCCTTGCCGCGCCCGACGATGTGGACATAGCCGTCGGCGTCGATCAGGCCGAGATCCCCGGTGATGAAGAAACTGTCGTCGCGGAATTCCGCCTTGGTCTTTTCCGGCATGCGCCAATAGCCGCCGAAGACATTGGGGCCCTTCACCTCGATCATGCCGACCTCGCCCTGGGCAAGTGTTTCGCCGCTCTCGGGGTCGGCGATGCGCAGCGCGACGCCGGGTAAGGGGAAGCCGACCGTGCCGGCGCGCCGCTCGCCATCATAGGGGTTCGACGTGTTCATGTTGGTCTCGGTCATGCCGTAGCGCTCGATGATCGAATGGCCGGTGCGCTCGCGCCAGGCCTTGTGCGTCTCGGCCAGCAGCGGCGCCGATCCGGAAACGAACAGGCGGATGTTTTTCGCCGCTTGCCGGTTCAAGCCGTCCTGCTGCAACAGGCGCACATAAAAGGTCGGCACGCCCATCAGCGCCGTGGCCCGCGGCAGCAGCGAGACGATGCGGGCCGGGTCGAACCTGGTTTCGAACAGCATCGAGGCGCCGGCCATCAGGATGACGTTGGTGGCGACGAAGAGGCCGTGCGTGTGGAAGATCGGCAGCGCGTGGATCAAGACGTCTGCGGCAGTGAAGCGCCACTGGTCAACCAGAACCCGCGCATTCGAGGCGAGGTTCTCATGGCTGAGCATGGCGCCTTTCGAGCGGCCGGTGGTCCCCGACGTGTACAGGATCGCCGCAAGATCGTCGGGCCCGCGCACCACGTCGCGGAAGTCCGAAGACCGCCGCGAGGCCTGATCCATCAACGAGCCTTCGCCATTGCCGCCGAGCGTGAGTGCGATAGCGCCCGATCTCTCCGCCAAGGCCCCGATATCGGCTGCCCGTGCCGGATCGCAGACGACCAGCCGCGGCTCGGCATCGCCGAAGAAGTAGTCGAGCTCGGTCAGCGTATAGGCGGTGTTGAGCGGTAGGAAGACCGCACCGGCACGCAGGCAGGCGAGATAGAGCAGGATCGCCTCGGGGCTCTTCTCGACCTGGACGGCGACGCGGTCGCCGGGTTCGACGCCCAATTGCAGAAGCGCATGTGCCAGTTGCGCGGACTGCGCCAGCATATCGCCATAGAAGATCGAGCGCCCGTCATCCGTCTCCATCAACAGACGCTCGGGCGCCGGCATCCCGGCGCGGAAAGCGTCGAACAAATGGTTGCTCATGCATCCCTCCGAGTCTGGGCAGCCGCCGGAAGCGGTGGCGCGGCCGGTCTCGCCTGTTTCGGCAGCAGGCGGCGCACAGCGGGCGCGGCCGCCACATCGTTCCTGGCGGCGAACAGCTCGTGGTTCTTCTCGATATCGTCGAGCTTGTAGCGATAATTGACCATCAGGCCATGCGCCTGACGTAAGGCGCGGGGCGACAGGTCGCCGAAAAGGTCGATGCGCTCCAGCCGCGCGCCATTGCCGAGATGGAACCGGGCGACCGGATCGATCACCTTGCCGGAGGCGGTGCGGGCTTCGAGGAAATACTGTGCCGCAAGAGGAAGCAGGGCCTGGCCCACGCGGTCGCGCATGGCAGCATCCGCGTGCCAACCCTGGTTGGCGACGAGGTCCAGCACTTCGGCGGCGGAGGGGATGGTTTCGGCCTGCTCGGCCAGCCAGCGGGCAAAGCCCGGCACCGGGGACAGTGTGACGAAATCCGTCAGGCTGGGAAGGTCGCGGCGCAGGTCCTCGACCACCTGCTTGATCAGGAAGTTGCCGAACGAGATGCCGCGCAAGCCGTCCTGGCAGTTGGAGATGGAATAGAACACTGCCGTCGTGGCCTGCCGTGGCTGCACCAGCGGCCGCTCGTCGGCAAGCAGCTCGGCGATTGTCATCGGCATCGCCCGGGTGAGCGCGACCTCGACGAAGATCAGCGGCTCGTCACCGAGCTGTGGATGAAAGAACGCATAGCAGAGCCGGTCGTCGGGTTCGATCCGGCGGCGCAGATCGTCCCAGGTGTGGATGGCGTGCACCGCCTCGTAGCGGATGATTTTTTCCAGAATGTTGGCTGGCGTCGACCAGTCGATCCGCCGCAGCACCAGGAAGCCGCGGTTGAACCATGACGACAGGAGGTGCGTGAAGTCGGCATCGACGATGGCGAGATCGGGCGATGTGGGCAGCCGGGCAAGCAGATCCTGGCGCATGCGCACCAGCGTCTCGATGCCGCGGGGCGCCAGGTTCAGGCGGCGCAGAAGCTCCTGTCTTGCCGGTTCGGCGGCATCATGCAGCGTAAGTGCCGAGCGATCGTCGGGCGCGGCGCGATAGGCATCCACCGCGGCGGCAAGCTTGGCATGATCGGTGCCGAAGCGATCGCGCAGCACATGCAGGAAAGCCAACCTTCCGTCGGCGCCGAGGGTGCGCCAGCGCTCAAGGATTTCCCGGGCATAGGCGACGCCCGATGCCTCGCCCTGGCTGGAAAGCAGACGGGCGCACAGACGCCCCAGGCTGTCGGCCGAGACCGGCTCGTCACCGCGAACGAGGTTCAGCATCATCCGGCCGCGATCGGCGATGGTGTTCAGCAGGTCAGCGAAGAAAGGGCTGCGGTTCATCGATCCGACCGTCGGAGAGGAGCCCTGCGGGAAGGTCCGAAGAGGCATCAGGGTGAGACAGAGAATATGGATGTAGTTTCTGTTATGCCAACAAAATTGCCCAAAAATGGACAAAGACATTTTTGACTGGGGGACCGGATGTCACGAGCACAAGCGCCCCGGCGTCGGCCAACGAATTCCTGACCGGCTGACGAGACGACGCGTTCTGGTAATGACGTCGGCAGCGTCAGCGGGCCGCCCGGTCGGCCGCTGTCCTGATCGCCTCGATGTTCCCCCGATAGGCTTCAACGCTGCCGCCCTTGAAGATGGCTGCACCGGCGACCAGCACGCTGGCGGCGGCGGCGGTGACCAAAGGTGCCGTTTGCGGCGAGATGCCGCCGTCGATCTCGATCCGGATCGGCCGATTGCCGATCAGCGCCTTCACCCGCTTCACCTTGTCGACGACTCCCGGAATGAAGGCTTGGCCGCCAAAACCCGGATTGACGGTCATGATCAGGATCAGATCGAGCCGGTCGAGCACATATTCGAC
>NZ_RZSX01000587.1:0-4154 GCF_004023105.1 Mesorhizobium sp. M5C.F.Ca.IN.020.32.2.1
GGGTCAAATCGGGCGGGCTTAAAGCGGGTGTGGCATTGCTTACGCTTTTGGTAGCCGGTTGCGCGTTTTTGCCGGGCGGCGGGCCGGCGCCTCTGGACACATTCGAACTGTCGGCGCCGCCGCTCGATGCGCGCGGCCGCAGCCGCCGCCAGATCCTCATTGCCCAACCCTCCGCGCTCAAGGCGCTGGACAGCCAGAACATCGTCATCAAGCCGTCCGTGCGCTCGATCCAGTACCTCAAGGGCGCGCAATGGGCCGATCGGCTGCCGCTGATCGTGCAGGCGCGGCTGGCCGAGACATTCCAGCGCTCGGGCAGTTTCGCCGGTGTGGGCAAGCCGGGCGAGGGGCTGGCGATCGACTACCAGGTCATCGTCGAGGTCCGTTCCTTTGAAGTCAGGGTCGACCGCGGCGAACATGCCGAAGTCGAGCTGTTCGTGCGGATACTGAACGACCGCAATGGCGAGGTGCGCGCCTCGAAGAGCTTTACCGCGACCGCGCCCGTCTCGGGCAGCGGCAACCAGGCCTATGTCAGCGCGCTCGACAATGCGTTCGGCGATGCAGCCAAGGACATCGTCCGCTGGACCGATTCGGTGATCTGATACAGCCGGAACTGCCGGGCGCAGCGTAGGATCAAAAAACCTCAGAACTTCTGTCGGATTGGTCAAGACCGGTTCGTCCTTGGGTGGATCGACACTCCAATCACAAGGATAAATGATATGCCCAGTACCGTACGCCTGCACCGCGTCCTGGCAACCAGCCCAGAAAAAGTCTACCGCGCTTTCCTCGAGGCCGACGCGCTCGCGAAATGGCTACCGCCCAACGGCTTTACCTGCACGGTTTATCATCTGGAACCCAAAGTCGGCGGCACATTCAAAATGTCGTTCCGCAACTTCACAACGGACAAAAGCCACGCGTTTGGCGGCGAATATGTCGAGCTCGTCCCGGGCGAACGCCTGCGCTACACGGACAAGTTCGACGATCCTAACTTGCCCGGCGAGATGCAGGTGACGGTGATACTGAAGAAAGTATCAGTCGGCACGGAGCTGGATATCACGCAGGCAGGCGTGCCGGACGTCATTCCAGCTGAGGCTTGTTATCTCGGTTGGCAGGAGTCGCTGCGAAACCTGGCAAGGCTCGTCGAACCGGAGATCAATCAATAGAGCATCATCCCGAAGGGGTCGGCATGGCATGAAAGGCGGGAAATTTCCCGCCTTTTTGGTTCCTATCGTCTGATCAATGCAGGCGGCCACTGGCGTGGGCAAGCATCGTATAGACCTTGCCGGTGTCCGACGTCAGGTAGGTCTGCGCCATCATGTTGTCGCGGTCGTTGCGCGACACGTCCTTGAGCAGCTTTTCGAAATCGTCGCAGTAGCGGTCGACGGCGACGCGGAACTCCGCCTCCATCTGATATTTGCGGCGAATCTCGTCGAACGTCTGCTGGCCCTTCAGCGTGTAGAGACGCCGCGTGAACACGTCACGCTCGCCGCGCCGGTAGCGGTTCCAAAGCTCGATCGAGGCGTCGTGATCGATGGCGCGGGCGATGTCGACGGAAAGCGAGTTAAGCGACTCCACGACGTGAAGCGGCGAGCGCTGGGCAGGTGCCGAGCGTGGCGCTTCCAAAGGTGCCGCCGGCTTGGCGTCCTCTTCGCGCGATGCCCCGGTCAAAAGATCGCGCACCCAGCCGCCCTGCGGCGTACGGCCATTGGGGTCCCGCTGGCGCGGCGCCGTCTCGGCCGGGCGTTCCAGGTCGAGCGTGCCGCGCAGTGAGGTGTCACCCGATGGCGCTTGCGGGCCAAGAGGTTCGGGTTGCTGGGCCGGAGGACGGCGCAGCGGCTCAGTGGCGCGCGCGGCAGGCGCCTGCGGTGCCGGACGCAGGTTGCGCGGCTCCGAGGAGTCGGTACTGCGGCCCGATTTCGCAACGATTTCAGACAATTCCTTCAGCGCGTTGATCTGCTCGGAAACGGCGCGGCGGATGGCCGTGGTCGATTCCTTTGCCTCTTCCGGCATCTCGATGACGCCCTTCTTGAGCTCGGCGCGGGTGAGGTCGAGCTCGCTCTTGATCGAGCCGGCGGTGCGTCGCATCTCCTCGGTCGCGTCGGCGAAGCGCTTCGTTGCCGAATCGACGACGTCGGCGATGGCGGTACGGATCTTGTCCGCCGACTCCAGCGTCTTGCCTTCGGCGTTCTGCAACGTCTGGCCGACCAGATCCTCGAACGAGCGCATGACCTTTTCGAGATCCTCCGACTTCTTGACCAGGCCGACGGCGAGATCCTCCAGCAAGGACTGTCGTTCCAACGTGTGTTCGAGGTTGCTCTGGGCCGAGCTCAACAGATCCGAAGCACTGGACAGCAATCGGCTGTGCTCGTCGAACTTGGTGGCGATCGAGGCAACCTCGCGCAAGGTCGCGGACGACAGCTCGGTAAGCCGTGTCGTGTTCGAATCGACCAGGCGTGCCGAACTGGCGAAGGTCTGCGCGGCTTTTTCCGTGGTCGCTGCAAAGCTTTGCGTGCTGCCGGTCAGGCGTTCGTCGACCTGGCCGAGATTGGCCGCCGCCTGCTCGATCAACTGACCGAGCTGCGAGCTAGAGGTGCTCATACGGCCGATGAGATCGGCGACACTGTCGGCGAGCGTCGAGCGCGCGCCTTCGACGGCCGACAATGTTTCGGCCGTGCGGCTGGCGAGCGCATTGACGAGGGTGGCGTTTTCACTGCGGAGCTTCTCGGTGGCGCGTTCGGTCACCTCTTCCATGCTCTTTTGCAGTTCCGAGCCGCCCTGGGCGAAGCGCTCGACCAGCGGCCGTGCCGTTTCGTCGAGGATTTTCGAGATCTCGGCCGAACGTGCCGCAAGCATGGTGTTGAGCTCGCGGGTGTTGGTGCCGATGGTCTTCGCCGCGTCGTTGGTGCTCTGGCCGATATGTTGGCCGACCGCAGTGAAGGTTTCGGCGATCGCGTTGGCGCGCGAAATAAGTTGCGCCTCGGCGGTCGAAACCTGCTCGTTGAGCTTCTGGCCTATCGTTTCGGTGGTGTAGACGAGACGGTTTTCGACTCCGGCAACCTGCTCCTCGACGCGAGCCGCCGCAGCCGCCGCGCTGGATGCCAGGCGCTCGTCGGCGCCGGCGAGCGCCTGCTCGATTTCACGGGCGTGGACGGCAAGTTCCTCACCGGTCTGCCGCGCACGTTCGGCAACCCGCTGCTCGGTGCTGGCGAAGGCCCCGACGATGTTGTCGGCATGTTCTCCGATCGTCGACGTGCTGTCGGCGATTCGGGATACCAGACGGTGATCCGCCTCGTCGAAGATACGGCCGATCTCCGACGCGCGGGCCGACAGCGCCTCCGAACCTTCGGCGATGCGCGAGATCAGCTGTTGGTCGGCGGCATCGAAAATGCGGCCAAGGTCCGATGCTCGCGCTGCGAGCGCTTCGGCCGATTCGCCGATGCGCACGCCGAGCCGTTCGTCGGCGCCTTCGAAATTGCGCAGGATGTCGCCGGCGCGTGCCGCCAGCGACTGCGCCGTTTCGACCGCGCGGGCAACCAGCTTCTGGTCCGCCGCATCGAATGTACCGGCGATCTCGCTGGCACGAGCGGCCAGCTGGTCGGCTGTCTCCTGGGCGCGCGTCAGCAAGGAGTTCGATGTGTCGTCCACCCGGGCCATGATTGCGCTCGATGTATCCTCGGCGCGGGCAATGAGCGCAGTCGACGTGTCTTCGGCACGTTCGGCGAGGCGGCGGTCCGCCTCCTCGAAGGTGCGGGCGATATCCTCCGCCCTGGCGAGCAAGGCGGCCGAGGTCTGCTCGGCACGCTCGGCGATCTTGCGGTCGGCGTCGCTGAACGCCGCGCCGGCCTGCTCATGCAGCGCGCTGGTGACTTTCATTACCTTTTCACGCAGCGCTCCCGCGACGAAGACGGCGCTCTTCTCGAGCACGCTGCGGACGTTGTCGACACCGGTCGACAGCGCGCGCTCCATGGTTCCGGCGCGCTCCTCGATGATGCCGGTCTGACGGCTGAACGCCTGCTCGATCTTTTCGACGTCAGCGGCAATGGCGTCCGAAATGTCGGTGCTTCTGGCGGCGATCTGGTCGATATGGCCGGACAGGGAACGGTCGACTTCCTTGCGCGTATCGGCGAGCTTGGAGAGATCGTCCTCCAGCGCACGGG
>NZ_RZSX01000588.1:0-4147 GCF_004023105.1 Mesorhizobium sp. M5C.F.Ca.IN.020.32.2.1
ACTCAACTCTGCCGAGACCTGCTTTGAAGCGTCGCGTTCCTGGCGGACGATATCGAGGTCGCGTACGGCTGAATCTGCTCGTTCGCGTTCCAGTTCGAGTGCTTCTCCAGCTTGCTTTAGAGCGGTCTCGGCCACCGATCGGTCTTTTATGGCGTTGGTCTTCTCGACCGCGGCCACGTTTGCGTCTGTCTTAAGAGCGTCGATAGTTTGGCGAGCCGTGGTGAGTTCTTGTTCCAAGAGTTCAACCTTGCGCCTCTCCTCATCAAGCGCTCGCTTCGCAGCAAGCTGAGAGGCTGCCACAGAGGGGTGCGCTCCGGCGGCCCTTTCACGCTCTTGTTCCAGCGCCGCACTCAACTCTGCCGAGACCTGCTTTGAAGCATCGCGTTCCTGGCGGACGATATCGAGGTCGCGTACGGCTGAATCTGCTCGTTCGCGTTCCAGTTCGAGTGCTTCTCCAGCTTGCTTTAGAGCGGTCGCGGCCACCGATCGGTCCTTTATGGCGTTGGTCTTCTCGACCGCGGCGAGGTTTGCGCCTGTCTTAAGAGCGTCGATAGTTTGGCGAGCCGTGGTGAGTTCTTGTTGCAACAGTTCAACCTTGCGCCTCTCCTCATCAAGCGCTCGCTTCACAGCAAGCTGAGAGGCTTCCATGGAGGGGTGCGCTCCGGCTGCCTGCTCGCGGTCCCAGAGAATGGCTTCGGCCCTAAAGTCTTCGATAACGCGCTGCGCCGTCTCCAGGGCTTCGTCTATTTGCTGCTGCTCTTTCAGGGTTTGTGCTGCCTGCTTAGCCACCGTGGTTGCCAATGCGTGTGCCTGGGCGCTTGCGTCACGTACCGCGCGCTGCATAATTTCTAGCTCCGCTCGTGCTGCGGCCAGTTCGCGGCGTAAAGCCACTTCATGCTCGCCGGGCGGCGTTTGCACACCCTCCTTGAGTTGCGCGGCGCTGGCAATGCCGACTCCCGCGGCGACGATGACGCCAACCGCGACTGCACGAAATCTGGACGAGATCTTCATGATGAGAGACTCCTCAAGATCAACGGCTAGCTGGCGGGACAGGGCACTTGCCACGGTCCGGCTGGCAGACACCTTCGCGGTAGAGGTTCTCTGCGACGTAGCTGCCTTTCGCCCCTTCCCGCACAACCCAAGGTAGAATCACCGGGGCATCTGTGAAGACCGACTGCTGCCATCCGCGTGCCATCCGCGGTGTTCCCTATTTTCCCCCTCCGGACAGGATGATCACGTACACGCCTGCGAATGTCGCCCTTCATTGTGATGACGAGACGCGCCGATCCGCACGTGCTCTGGCGCAGAGGCCGGCGTGCAACGGGCCACACCCTTGAAGAAAGGAAAATAACGGCTTACCCACTGAGAACAGTGCCGAACAGTGGGGATTTGCCTGCGCGACAGCCAACTGAAACAGTTGCGGAACAGTTGGACATGCAGCTGAAGCCTCGGCGCCATCACCGCTGAGAACAGTGGAGGAACACTGGGAATTCAGCGGGCCTTGATGATGCCTTTCGCGCTGAAAACAACAGCTGGAGAGAATACCGTTTCGGCAACTGGCTTTCGGTAGGCATTCTTTTCCCGACCTAGGAGAGGCCAATTTGGCCGGGCACGAACCGCTGAAATGGGGACGGAAGTGGCGACGCCAAAATCTGCCGCGAAAAGCAATTGCTAGTTCAATCGGTTATGATATCCCGCTGGTGGAGCTGAGGAGGATCGAACTCCTGACCTCGTCATTGCGAACGACGCGCTCTCCCAGCTGAGCTACAGCCCCGTCCAGCGGATGGGCGCATTTATCGGGCGCGGCGGTTTCCTGTCAAGACGGCGTTTTGCCCAAAAGCCGGACGACCAGCCACCAGCCTGGCGTGCCGCGGAAGCTGGCTCTTGCCGCTTTCGCCTGCAATGGCTACATGTCGGCAACAATTGGAGACCGGCATGATAGCCCTCATTCAGACCATTGTCCTGGCGCTTGACATTTATTGGTGGATTATCATCGCTTCGGCGATTTTCTCTTGGCTCTACGCCTTCAACGTCGTCAACTCGCGCAACCAGTTCGTCGATAGCGTCAGCAACATGCTCTTCCGGCTGACCGAGCCGGCGCTGCGGCCGATCCGCCGCTTCTTGCCCGATCTCGGCGGCATCGACATTTCGCCGATCATCCTGCTTCTGATCCTGTTCTTCCTCCGGCAGTTCCTGCTCACCACGGTGGCGCCGCTGGTCGTTTGAGCTGGTCGTTCGATGACTGCGCCGTTTCGCCTGCGCGACGACGGCGTCGAAATGTTCGTTCGGCTGACGCCGAAAACAGCGATGGACCGGCTCGAAGGCATCGAGATCTCGGCGGACGGGCGAAGCCGTCTTAAGGCTCGCGTCCGCGCCCTACCGGAAAACGGCGCCGCCAATCAAGCGCTCGAACGGCTGGTCGCCAAGGCGCTGGGAGTGCCGCGATCGGCCGTCTCGGTCGTCGTCGGCGGCACGGCCCGGTTGAAGACGCTGCGCATTTCGGGCGATCCGGCGGCGCTGGCGAGAGGCATCGAGGCGCTCAGCAGCGCTTGAGGCGCCAGTCAAACGACGCTGCCAAGCAATCCTGGATAGATGGGCCAGTTCCGCGACACAGTTATGTTGACTTGTCGGGAGCCGATCGGCATCCGACCTGTCAAATCACTCTATCGCGGAGCTAGTCTCTACACCAACCCGCGCTTGGCCATCATCGCTTCGGGCGACGGCATCTTGCCGCGGAAGGCGGTGTAGAGCTCTTCCGGGTCCTTCGAGCCGCCGGCGGCATAGATGTTCTTCCTGAGCCGCTCGGCCAGCACCGGATTGAACGGGTCGCCGGTCTCCTCGAAGGCGGCGAAGGCGTCGGCGTCGAGCACCTCCGACCACATGTAGGAATAGTAGCCGGCCGAATAGCCGTCGCCGGCAAAAATGTGGCCGAAATGCGGGGTGCGGTGGCGCATGGCGATGGTGTCGGGCATGTTGAGCCTCTCGAGCGTTTCGGCTTCGAAACGAAGCGGCTCCTCCGGCGCATCCGGCCGCGCATGGTAGGCCATGTCGACCAGCGCCGAGGCGGTGAACTCGACCGTGGCGAAGCCGGCGCCGAAGGTGCGCGCCGCCAGCATCTTGTCGACCAGCGCCTTCGGCATCGGCTTGCCGCTCTTCACGTGCAGCGCATGCTTTTCCAGCACCGCCGGCACGGTCAGCCAGTGCTCGTAGAGTTGCGAGGGCAATTCGACGAAATCGCGGCTGACCGAGGTGCCCGAAACCGACGGCCAGGTGACGTCGGTCAGCATGCCGTGCAGGGCATGACCGAATTCGTGGAACAGGGTCTTGGCTTCGTCGACCGACAAAAGTGCTGCCTCGCCCTCCGGCGGCTTGGCGAAATTCATGATGTTGTAGATGACCGGCTTGGAGCCATGGCCGAGCTTATAGCCGGATTTCAGCGCGCTCATCCAGGCGCCGGAGCGTTTGGAGGGCCGCGCGAAATAGTCGGCAAGAAAGAGTCCGCGCTCGCTGCCGTCGGCATTCCTGACGACGAAAACGCGTGCGTCCGGATGCCAGGTGGCGATGCCTTTCTTCTCCTCGAAGGTGATGCCGAACAATCGTGTCGCCACGTCGAAACAGGCATCGATGATGCGGTCGAGTTGCAGATAAGGCTTCAGTTCGGCCTCGTCGAAGGCGAATTTCTCGGCGCGAAGCTTCTCCTGATAGAAGCGCCAGTCCCAGGCGGCGAATTTTTCGTTGCTGCCGGCCTCGGCCGCCAACCGCTGCAACTCCGCCTGGTCGCTTGCGGCCTTTTCCAAGGCTTTTTCCCAGACCGGGTCGAGTAGCATATGCACCGCCTCCGGCGCCTTTGCCATGGTATCGTCGAGCTTCAGCGCCGCGAAGGAAGCGTAGCCGAGCAGCTTCGCCTTTTCGGCGCGCAGGCGCAGCATGTCGCGCACCACGGCGGTGTTGTCGGTGGCGCCGCCATTCTGGCCACGCATGGTGAAGGCGCGGAAGGCGATCTCGCGCAAGTCGCGGCGCTCGGAGAAGGTCGAGAACGGCTCGTAGATCGAGCGCGACAGGGTGACCGCATAGCGGCCTTTCTGGCCGCGCATTTCGGCAGCCTCCGCCATCGCGCTTTTCAGGAATTCCGGCAGGCCGATAAGGT
>NZ_RZSX01000589.1:0-4141 GCF_004023105.1 Mesorhizobium sp. M5C.F.Ca.IN.020.32.2.1
GTTCGCCAAGGTCTGGTTCGAGGTCGCCGAGGCCGATTTCGCCGGCTTCCGCTCGTTGTCAGCGACGATGGCGCTGGCCATGGCGCTGACCGTTGCGGTTGGCGAGAAGCGGCGCGAAGCTGGCCGCAAGCCCAAGGCCTGACAGGCTACTTTTCAGCAAAGGAATGCGCGTTCCATATTGACTACGGATTGGAATTATTATTTCATATTACCGGCGCCACGCTGCCGCTCGCGCGTGTACCCCAAGACAACAAGGCTGATGGGAGGTTCGAATGGGCGAAGCCATGGACGCGAAACATGCGCCGCTCGACGTCATCGCCATTGGCCGCGCCTCGGTCGATCTCTATGGCCAGCAGATCGGCTCGCGCTTGGAGGACATCACCTCCTTTGCCAAGTCGGTCGGCGGCTGTCCGGCCAACATTTCGGTCGGCACGGCGAGGCTCGGCCTGCGCTCGGCGCTGCTCACTCGCGTCGGCGACGAGCAGATGGGCCGCTTCATCCGCGAGCAGCTGACGCGCGAAGGGGTTTCGGTCGACGGCCTCAAGACCGACCCGGACCGGCTGACCGCGCTGGTGCTGCTGTCGGTCGAGGACGAAGGCGTCTCGCCGATGATCTTCTATCGCAGCGACTGCGCCGACATGGCGCTGGCGGAGAAGGACATCGACGAAGCGTTCATCGCCTCGGCGCGCGCCATCGTCGTCACCGGCACGCATTTTTCGCGGCCCAACAGCGATGCCGCCCAGCGCAAGGCGATCCGCGCCATCAAGGCCAATGGCGGCAAGGTGGTGTTCGACATCGACTACCGCCCCAATCTCTGGGGCCTTGCCGGCCATGCCGAAGGGTTCGAGCGCTACGTGAAATCCGACCGGGTCTCCGCCCGGCTGAAGACGGTGCTGCCCGACTGCGACCTGATCGTCGGCACCGAAGAAGAGATCATGATCGCCTCCGGCACTGACGATTGCCTCAGCGCGTTGAAGACGATCCGCTCGCTGTCCAAGGCCACTATCGTGCTGAAGCGCGGCGCCATGGGCTGCATCGTCTATGACGGGCCGATCAGCGACGATCTCGAAGACGGCATTGTCGGCAAGGGTTTTCCGATCGAGGTCTATAATGTGCTCGGCGCCGGCGATGCCTTCATGTCGGGCTTCCTGCGCGGCTGGCTCGGCGAGGAAAGCCTAGCGACGGCGGCGACCTGGGCCAATGCCTGCGGCGCTTTCGCCGTGTCGCGGCTGCTCTGCGCGCCGGAATACCCGACCTTCGAGGAATTGCAGTTCTTCCTGAAGAACGGCAGCAGGCATCTGGCGTTGCGCAAGGACGAGGCGATCAACCATATCCATTGGGCGACGACGCGCCGGCGCGTCATTCCCTCGCTGATGGCGCTGGCCTGCGACCACCGTATCCAGCTTGACGATGTCGCCGCGAAAGCCGGCGCCGATCCGTCGCGCATCCATGATTTCAAGGTGCTGACGGTCAAGGCGGCGGCAAAGGTCGCCGCCGGCCGCGCCGGATACGGCATGCTGCTCGACGAGAAATACGGCCGCGAGGCGATGTTCGAATTTGCCCGCCATTCCTTCGCCTGGCTCGGCCGGCCGGTCGAGCTGCCGGGATCGCGGCCGCTTCGTTTTGAATTCTCGCAGGACATCGGCTCGCAATTGATCGAGTGGCCGGTCGACCATTGCATCAAGTGCCTGTGCTTCTATCACCCCGACGACCCGGAGCCGCTGAAGACCGAGCAGCAGCAGAAGCTCAAAAGCCTGTTCGAGGCCGCGCGGAAAGTGGGAAGAGAACTTCTCATCGAGATCATCGCCGGCAAGCACGGCGAGCTCGACGACACGACGATCCCGCGCGCGCTGGAGGAACTCTATGCGCTCGATATCAAGCCCGACTGGTGGAAGCTCGAACCGCAGGCTTCGGCCGGGGCTTGGGCAAAGATCGAGGCGGTGATCCTAAAGAACGATCCGTGGTGCCGTGGGGTTGTGCTGCTCGGCCTCGAAGCGCCGCAGGACGAGCTGGAAGCGGCCTTCGCTGCCACCGCCAAAGCGCCCATCGTCAAGGGCTTCGCCGTCGGACGCACCATCTTCATCAACGCGGCCGAACAGTGGTTTGCGGGCAAGATGTCGGACGACGAGGCAGTGGCCGACATGGCGTCGCGCTTCGAGAGACTAACCGAGGCATGGCTTGCCGCGCGCGGCCGCAAAGCAGCATAAGAAGGCGCGGCATTAGGACTGCGGAGGAAAACAAGATGACCAAGACAATCCGCCTGACGATGGCGCAGGCGCTGACCCGCTTTCTTGCCCGCCAGATGACCGAGATCGACGGCAAAAAAATGCCGATCTTCGGCGGCGCCTGGGCGATCTTCGGCCATGGCAATGTCGCCGGTGTCGGCGAGGCGCTCTACCAGGTGCGTGACGAATTGCCGACCTTCCGCGCCCACAACGAACAGGCGATGGCGCATGCGGCGATCGCCTACGCCAAGGCCAATTTCCGTCGCCGCTTCATGGCCACGACAAGTTCGATCGGCCCCGGCGCGCTCAACATGGTGACGGCGGCAGCACTTGCGCATGTAAACAGGTTGCCTGTCCTGTTTCTGCCCGGCGATGTCTTCGCCAATCGCATCCCCGACCCTGTCCTGCAGCAGGCCGAGAATTTCTCCGACGGCACGGCGACGGTCAATGACTGCTTTAAGCCCGTGTCGCGCTATTTCGACCGCATCACCCGGCCCGAGCAGATCATCCCGGCGCTCAATCGCGCCATGCAGGTGCTGACCGATCCGGCCGAATGCGGACCGGTGACGCTGGCGCTCTGCCAGGACGTGCAGGCCGAAGCCTATGACTACCCCGAGAGCTTCTTTGCCGAACGGGTCTGGAACCAGCGCCGGCCGCGTCCGGACCGTAGGGAATTGGCGGCCGCGGTGGCGGCGCTGAAGGCGGCAAGAAGGCCGTTAGTGATTGCCGGCGGCGGCGTGCTTTATTCGCAGGCTTCCGGCGAATTGGCGAAGCTGGTGCAAGGCGCCGGCATCCCGGTCTGCGAGACGCAGGGCGGTAAATCCTCGCTGCCGGACGATCATCCGCTCAACATGGCGGCGGTCGGCGTCACCGGCACTTCGGCGGCCAACCGGCTGGCTGAAGAAGCCGACGTCGTGCTTGCCGTCGGCACCAGGCTGCAGGATTTCACCACCGGCTCGTGGGCGCTGTTCAAGAATTCCGGCAAGACCATCATCGGGCTGAACGTCCAGCCTTTCGATGCGGGAAAACACCAGGCGCTGCCGCTGGTCGCCGATGCGGCGGAAGGGCTCGCCGAGCTTGACGCGGCGCTGAACGGCTGGAAGGCGCAGGCTGCCTGGACCGACAAGGCGGCCAGGGGCAAGAAGGACTGGCAGGCCGATGCAGACAAGGTGACGGCGTCGACCAATGCCGCCTACCCGTCCGACGCGCAAGTGATCGGCGCCGTGCAGCGCGCCATGGGCTCCGGCGTGATATTGCTTCATGCCGCCGGCGGCCTGCCCGGCGAGTTACACAAGCTCTGGCACGCGGGCGCGCCCGGCTCCTACCACGCCGAATACGGCTTCTCGACCATGGGCTACGAGATCGCTGGCGGGCTCGGCGCCAAAATGGCGAAGCCCGACGAGGAGGTCGTCGTGATGATCGGCGACGGCTCCTATCTGATGCTCAATTCCGAGATCGCGACCTCGGTCATGCTCGGCCTCAAGCTGACCATCGTGCTGCTCGATAACAGAGGCTATGGCTGCATCAACCGGCTGCAGATGGCGACCGGCGGCGCCAACTTCAACAATCTGCTGAAGGACGCACGCCATGAGATATTGCCCGACATCGACTTCGCGGCGCATGCGGTAAGCCTCGGCGCCATCGCTGAGAAGGTTTCCTCGGTCGCCGGGCTGGAAACGGCGCTGGCGCAAGCGAAGAAGAATACAAGGACCACAGTGCTGGTCATCGACACCGATCCGCTAGTTTCGACCGAAGCCGGTGGAAGCTGGTGGGACGTTGCCGTGCCGGAAGTCTCGACACGGCCGCAAGTGAATGCGGCGCGCAGAGCCTATGATGAAAAGCGGCAGATGCAGAAGATTGGAGATTGATGTCGGCGCTGCCAAGCCCCTATCTCCCCCTTGTGGGGAGGGTGGACC
>NZ_RZSX01000058.1:0-13930 GCF_004023105.1 Mesorhizobium sp. M5C.F.Ca.IN.020.32.2.1
GATCCGGACAGCCCTTTCGCCTGGCGCTGGCCGGCGTTTTTCCAGCTTGCGCCCTGGCTGGTTCAGTTCGTGCGGCAGTCGCTTCCGGCGGCCACCCGTGCCAATGCGCTGGCGCTCGCCGGCCTTTTGGCGGAGGCTCTGCCGGCCTGGGAGGAGATGGTGAAGGAGGCCGATGTGGCCGACCTGCTGCGCCGCAACGGCTGTCTCTACCTGTATCGTCGCGAGATCGATTTCGCCAAGGCGGCCGGGGGCAGGGCGCTGCGCGCGGGGTTTGGCGTCCATCAAGAGGTTCTGACGCCGGGGGAGGTGGCCGCGCTGGAGCCGAGCCTGCCCCCGACCGGGGCCAGCGGCCTGTACTTCCCGGATTCGATGAACGTCGCCGATCCAAAGACGCTGATGCGGCGGCTGCTCGATGCCGCGACCGCCCGCGGCGTGTCGGTAGCGCAGGCTGCTGTAGCCAGGCTGCGGGTCGAGGCGGACGGTGTCAGGCTCAGCGGTTCCGGCATTCGCATCAAGGCGAACATGGTGGTGGTCGCCGCGGGCGCGCAATCACGGGCGTTGGCCATGCAGGCCGGCGACAGGATCCCGCTCGAGACCGAACGCGGTTATCATCTCGAATTCCCGACCAAAGCGCCTCTGCTCAATCGTCCGGTCTGTCCTGTCGATCTCGGCTTCTACATGACGCCGATGACCGGCCGGCTGCGTGTCGCCGGAACTGTCGAACTCGGCGGGCTTGCAGCGCCGGCAAATCCGCGCCGGCTGGCGCTGCTCGATCGCGGTGTCAGGCAGTTCTTTCCTCAACTCGGCCGGCCTTCATCCGAATGGCTCGGGTTCCGGCCGTCGCTGCCCGATTCCCGGCCGGTCATCGGTCCGTCGCGTCGCAGCCCCAAGGTGATCTATGCCTTCGGTCATGGTCATCTCGGCCTCACTTTGGCTCCGATCACGGCCCGCTTGGTCGCCGACCTGATTGCCGGACGCGGCGATCGCGACCGCCTCGCGCCCTTTGCGGCCGACCGCTTCGGTGCATGAAGGTACGTCGGCTCGGCCGCGGTAGCGCAGCGCGTGAGCATTGGAGCGTTCGGCATTCTCTTCTGTCCCCCAACTGACGCCAGCCTGCGCGCCAATTGCGGATGCCGGTTCCACCCCGAGCACCATTCAAGCAAAAACCCGCCCCGGTCTCCGGAGCGGGTCTGTTGCCTGAGGCGGAACTCAACACATGTCCGCAGCAGCAAGGTCGTCTCGAGATGCTGAAGATCCGGTTAACCGGCCATATTTGATTCAAATCCAGCTGTGGATATTTGCCTTCGGGTAAATCGAGATGGCCATCCTTGTCCAACGGCGGGCAAAAGGAGAATCCATGACTAGCGACTTTGCCGCCGCCCACCTCCATCTTGAACGAGCCTGCCACTATTTGCGCGGCGATGACGAGACGAGCCGCACGGCTCGTGCGGCTCTGGATATCCTGATCGATGCAATTGCCGCAGCCCAGTACAAGCGTCCGCCCGCAGACGTGGTGGAATTTCCCAGAGCGGCAACGCAGCGATAGTCGGCGAACCGGCCAGGAGGGCCTACGAAACCAGCCGATCGATCGCCTGCGTCAGCAGGCGATTCCCTCGGGACCGCAGAGGTCAAGCGTCTGATCCCTCCGCTGTGCATTTCGAACCCGAACCGCACTCTTATGCCTCTGTTCCTGGAGTTGAGGCGAACGTATTCTCGTTGCGGCCCAATGGTCTGAAATTTTCTCGGGGAGGAGATTGCGATGGCTGAGGCAGCACGTCACGACGCTTGGCAGGCCGGGGATAGCTATGACCTCTATATGGGGCGATGGAGCCGTCAGATCGCCCCGCTGTTTCTGAATTGGCTCGATCCGGCAGAAGGGCTGGATTGGCTGGAGGTGGGTAGCGGAACCGGGGCGCTTTCGGCAGCCATCATGGCGTGCTGCAACCCCAGCAGCCTGGTCTCGATAGACCCGTCGGAGGGTTTTCTCGCCAAGGCGCGTGCAAACGTGCCGGACGAACGTGTCGAGTTTCTCGCAGGCGATGCGCAGGCGTTGTCTGTCGAATCGGGCAGCAAGGACATGGTCGTGTCGGCGCTCGTTCTCAACTTCATCCCCGACAAGCAAAAGGCGCTTGCCGAGATGAGGCGGGTGGCCCGCCCCGGAGCGACGATCGGGTTCTATGTGTGGGATTACCCTGGCGGTGGGGTGGAATTCATGCGGGCCTTCTGGACCGCTGCGACCGCGCTTGACCCCGGCGCCATCGACCTTACCGAAGACAGGCGTTTTCCATTTTGCACACAAGATGGATTGACCGATCTCGCTGAGAAGGCGGGCCTAGTTTCCATCGACTCCACGCGGATTGAAATGCCGGCCGTATTCAAGGACTTTGAAGACTATTGGCACCCCTTCACCCTGGGTGCAGGGCCGGCGCCCGGCTATTGCATGAGTCTCGCCCCCGCAGCTCGCCAGAAATTGATGGAGAGGCTCCGCGATAGTCTGCCGCGCGGCAAGGAGGGGTCCATTCCCCTGAAAACCAGAGCCTGGGCAGTCAAGGCCAAGGTTTGAGCGCGAGCCGGCGCCAGACCGGCAGGCCGCCGACCATAGACTGTCCTGCGCAAAGTTCGGGTTGACCGGCGTTGTACGCGAAGCGACTATTCGTCTGGACAGCCGAGATGCAGACTGCGCGAGGAGATTACGATGGACGAGCCCGATCGGTGGCGTCACATGTCGAGCGCGCCAAGGGATGGCAGCCGAATCCTGGTCACGGTTCGGCCGTCGGAACAGGGGCCGGCGGAAGTCGACCTGGCTTACTGGTCTCGAGCCGACCAGTTCGGCAGTGAGGGCTGGCGCGCTTCCGACTCGTCTCCAGGACGCGTGGTTGAATACGCCGAACCCGAGCTGAAGTGCTGGATGCCGCTGCCGACAGCCAATCTGAGCAAGGGTTCATTGCCCAGCCCCTGGGACGAAGAAGATGTCCCGCTGCTGGATGGGTCAGGGATATGAGGTGAGCGGAAGGGCTAATTTCAATTGGCCGGCGGGACAGCGCCCCCCCTCTGTCCTGCCCTCTGCCCAAAACTTGGCATCTCCCCCACTAGGGGAAGATTGGCAGCTTCGCCGTCGGCTCCTTCTCTTCAGCTCACCTCAGTCCGTCAGAACAGGAAAGCTGCCGTGACGGGGTTCGGCCCGGTGCGGCCGTCTGATGAATCCATGCCACGAATGAGGCCGAGGTCCTCCGCGTCCAGCTCAAAATCGAAGACATCGAAATTGGCGGCGATCCGGTCCTGGCGGATCGACTTTGGAATGACGATCAGCCCTTCCTGAAGATGCCATCTGATGATCACCTGCGCCACGGACTTGCGATGTTTTAGTGCGATCTTTTCGAGGGTCGGGTCGCTCAACAGCCGGCCGCTGCCCAGGGGGCTCCAGCTTTCGATACGGATATTGTGCGTGCTGTGAAATTCTCTGGTATGGCGCTGTTGAAACCGGGGATGGAGTTCGATCTGATTGACCGAGGGCGTGACTCCGGTCTCGCCGATGATCCGCTCCAGATGGTCCTGGTTGAAATTCGAAACGCCGATCGACTTGATCCGGCCGGATTGCCTGAGTTCGATCAGCGTCTTCCACGCCTCGACATATTTGCCCTGGCTGGGCACTGGCCAGTGGATCAGAAATAGGTCGATCTGTTCGATCGCGAGCTTGTTCATCGTCCCGTCGAAAGCCCGAAGGGCGGCGTCGCGCTGATGTGCGCCGTTGCGCAGCTTCGAGGTGATGAACAACTCGCTTCTCGGCACGCCACCAGTGCGGATCGCTTGCCCGACGCCTTCCTCGTTCCGGTAGCCTTCGGCGGTGTCGATCAATCTGTAGCCGGCCTCGATCCCCCAACTCACAATCTTGGCCGTGACGGCCGGATCGACTTGCCACACGCCAAGGCCGACCTGGGGAATGGCTAAGCCGTCGTTCAATGTGATCTGTTCAGGCTTACTTGGTGTAATCTGTTCAGGCATGCTCAGGTCCTTCTGCATCGTTTAGCCCAGCGCAGCGCTTATTTGGGCGCGGCATCCGCCAGTGCCCAGTCGACAGGTGGAGGCAAGTCCGGCCCAGGCAGCCAGGATTGCAACCGCCAGCGCGATGCCGTCCTTGCCATCGCAAACCTGGCTACGTCACCGAGCGATCACGGGTTCCATCCGCCGCTGCCGTATTGACGGGTAATGATCTCGAGAAGATGACCGTTCGGGTCCTCGAAATAAACGCCGCGGCCGCCGTCGTGGTGATTGATCTCGCCCGGCTGCGTCCGGCCAGGGTCGGCCCAGTACGGGAGATCCCGTTCACGAATCCTACCGAAGATCTCGTCGAACTCGGTTTCGCTGACCAGGAAGGCGTAATGCTGCGGCCTGATTTCGCCGCCGGTATCCATGTAGTCGAGGTTGGCACCGTTTTCGGTCGTGACCATCTGGAAAGGCCCCCAGCGCCTCGGGGCTGGAAGGCCAAGCATTTCCGCCAGGAACTTTGCCGACGCCTCGCTGTTGCGGGCCGGCAGTATTGTATGGTTGAAATCGATAGCCATGCGATCACTCCCTTTGATCTCTCCTGGCACGTCGTCGTTCCACGACTGAAGCGATGCTGCACGAGATGGGGTCGAAGGCCATGATGCTCAAGCCGGCGCGGCAACATGCCCGATGAGCTGCACGGGGTCAGCCTCATGAATACGGGCGATGATCATTTCGCCGCTATCCGGCACCTCGCCGGTCAAGCCGGTGATGTTGACCTGATGCGTGACAAGCACGGCTGGTCCGCCGAAACGCTGCCCGCGAAGCCAGGCCAAAAGAGCGGCGGTGCGCTTCTCGCCGGCCGAACTGTCGCCAAAGAATGAATTGAGCAGTTCGAGAGGCACAACTTCGCCGATCCCGAGCAGGCGAGCGGTGTCGAGGCAACGACACCACTGGCTCGAATAGACGGCTGCCGTCGAGATGCCATTCGCACGGAACAGGTCGCCGATCGCGCGTGACTGCGCACGACCTTCTTCCGACAGATTCCGCTGGGTCCTGCAATCACCGAGCCTGAAGCCGGGCGGATCGCCGGAGCCTGGGGCCGCGGCGTGGCGCAGCAAGGCAATGGCTTCTCCGGATCGCAGGGCTGACCAGAGCGGCTCGGTGGCGCGTGCCTTGCCGAAGGCAGCCGCTCCGAGCGACAGGACAAGAAATCGCCGACGTCCAATTCGCATCTTGCTTCTCACCTTTCCGATAGCGGCTTTGGCAAGTGCCGGCAATGTCTCCATAGAGTGCGCGCTTACTGTTCGTCTCTATCGGCCCCGCTGCCGGAGGACATCGGCCAGTTCCGCCTTGAGAGGGCTGGCTTCAAGTTCGAGCGGGTCGGTCATCCGGTGGATGTCGGCCGAACCGGAACAATGCTATCCTGCGGGGAGCATTCGGGGAGGCGACTGCATTGACCGAGAGCTTGGAAGCCGAAGAGCCGAGAGGTTGGTCGAATCTGCTGCTCGCGGCAGAAAGGGGCGATGCGGAGGCCGTGAAAGCGGAATTGGCGGCCGGCGCCAATATCAACGAGGCGGACGGCGGCGGCTGGTCAGCCCTTCATCTCGCAGCCCTCAATGCCCGCACCGCGGCGGTCGAGGCGTTGATCGAACACCCAGCAATCGATGTGAATTCCAGAAACAAATGGAAGAGCACGCCTTTGAGCCTTGCTTCTGCCAAGGGCCACTACGCCTCTATTTTAGCCCTGGTGAAACATCCCGAAATAGAGATCGATGCAAGAGCCGACTACTACGGCAGAACGGCCCTTATTGAAGCAGCAAAGAACGGGCATCTGGATGTCGTTAAGTTGCTTGTCGAGAATGGCGCCGACGTGAATCTTACTGACAAGACCGGAAGAAACAACGCGCTTATCGAGGCTATCAAGGGACGGCACTACGAGGTCGCGGGATACCTGCTTGATTCTCGGAAAATGAACTTTCTCAACAAGGATATGAGACTGAACGCCCTGATCTGGGCTGGAAGCTGCCATAACCCTCAACTCATCGAAAAGCTGGAAGTCTCGA
Source organism: Mesorhizobium sp. M5C.F.Ca.IN.020.32.2.1 (assembly GCF_004023105.1). Classification (NCBI taxonomy): domain Bacteria; kingdom Pseudomonadati; phylum Pseudomonadota; class Alphaproteobacteria; order Hyphomicrobiales; family Phyllobacteriaceae; genus Mesorhizobium; species Mesorhizobium sp. M5C.F.Ca.IN.020.32.2.1. The sequence goes on from NZ_RZSX01000058.1 coordinate 6,051, forward strand.
TTCATACTTTCTTCGAAGGCAAGTGAAGGTCCCGCTTCCGCCGCCGTGAGCATGTCCGTGGTCTTGCGCTGGCCGATGTCCTCAATCTCCGCAGGCCGCCTGTGGAGCTCCCTTCCGAAATCATTCAACCAATCGGTTGACAATCAGAAAGCGTGACTCTATATTCAACTACATGGTTGAATTAGAGACACCCCAGATCGACGCGGTTTTTCATGCCCTTGGCGACGCCACCCGCCGGCGGATGCTTCGCGACCTCGCCGGCGGCGAGCGAACGGTAAGCCAGCTGGCGGAACCCTTCGCCATGTCGCTGGCGGCGGCCTCCAAGCACATCAAGGCGCTGGAGAATGCCGGGCTTATTCGTCGAGAGGTGAGGGGCCGCACGCATCTTTGTCGCCTCGAACCCGGACCGCTGGCCAGCGCCCACCAATGGCTGGGCTTCTACGAGCGCTTCTGGACCAACCGTCTCGACGTTCTCGAACGTCTCCTTCACGAGGAGGACGCGCGAAAGGCCCAGGATGATTCCAGGAAATCGCCCACCTCAAAAGAAGGAGACGACCAATGAACCAGATGAAAAACATCGAAGCCTATGGCGAGCTGACCGAGCCCGCCACGTTCACCATCCAGCGGCTTTTGCCCGGCCCCATCGAGCGGGTCTGGGCCTATCTCACCGAGAGTGACCTGCGTCGGCAGTGGATGGCCGCGGGCCAGATGGAAATGGAGGCCGGCACGTCGTTCGAGTTCGTCTGGCGTAACGACGAGCTGACTGACCCGCCCGGCCAGCGCCCTGCAGGCTTTCCCGAAGAGCATCGGATGGAGGGCCGGATCACCGAGCTCGATCCGCCTTACAATCTCGCCATCACCTGGGGAAACACCGGCGGCGTTTCCTTCTTGCTGGAGCCGAAGGGCAACGATGTGCTGCTCACCGTCGTCCATCGCCGGCTGCCGGAACGCGCAATCCAGCTCAACGTCACCGCCGGCTGGCACATGCACCTCGACATGCTGGCTGCCCGCCTCGCGGGCAAGACGCCGACCTCTTTCTGGGAGGGCTGGAGCCGCCTGCGCGAAGAATACGACCGCCGCCTGCCGGCCTGACACGATCGCGTCGGCCATCCCTGAAGTCACCGCCCAGCCTCCACCGGCATCGGCCTTGGAGGCTCGCACACCAGCAACGAACCGACCATGAAACGTGCTTGCATTTCGCAAGTCCGATGGAGGAAGTCATGCGCAAATTGATCACCGGAATGAAGGTTTCCGTCGACGGCAAGATGGAGGGACCTGAGGGTTACGCCGATTGGGTCGACGCGTGGTCGGAGGAGTACGGGCTGACGCCGCAAATCGATGCCTGCCTGCTCGGGAGCGTCATGTACGCCGGCTACGAGCGCTACTGGAGCGCGATCCAGAATGAGCCGGACAAGCCGCTGCCAATGACCGGCAAATTGCCGACGCCGGCAGAGCTCGAATGGGCCCGCTTTGCCGATCAGACCCCGCATCATGTGCTGTCGAACACAATGACCTCGGCGGCCTGGCCAAAGACGCGCTTCATGCGGAGGCTCGAAGACATCGCTGCCCTCAAGCAGCAGCCGGGCAAGGATATCTATCTCATGGGCGGTGCGCGAATGACCGCGAGCCTTATCGATGCCGGGCTGGTGGATGAACTGCGGCTGATCGTCTATCCGCTGCTCGTCGGCGAAGGGAAGGCGCTGTTTGGAGCAACGCAAAATCGTCGTGGGCTCGAACTGCGGAAGGTTCAGCAGCTCACGGATGGGCGCGTGAGCCTGGTCTATGGAATTGGCTAACTCAGCCGGTCTTCGCAGCGCTGCCCGGCTGAAATTTTCCTGAAGGCACTTCGCAGGTCAGAGGGAAACCGATAGCCCACCGTCAACGGCCAGTACATGTCCGTTGACGTAGGCGGCAGCGTCCGAGGCGAGAAACACCACGGCTCCGCCGAGCTCCTCAGGCTGAGCCCAGCGGCCCGCCGGGGTTCGTGTCTCGACCCATTTGGTGAAGGCCTCGTCGTTCATAAGTGCGGTATTGAGCTCGGTGGCGAAATAGCCGGGCGCGATCGCGTTGATGGTGATGCCGTGACGGCCCAGCTCAGCGGCAGTGGAGCGTGTCAGCCCGTGCAGGCCCGCCTTTGCCGCCACATAGGCGTGAATGGTGGGACGGCCAAGTATCGCTGCAACCGATCCGGTGTTTATTATGCGCCCGAACTTGTTTGGCAGCATCAGGCGCACCGCGTCGCGCATCATGCGGAAGCAGGCCGAGAGGTTGACGGCAATCACATGGTCGAAATCCTCGTCCTGCCATTCGACCAACTGACTTCGATGCTGGATGCCGGCGTTGTTGACCAGAATATCGAGGCGGCCGTGGCGTTCGACGATTCCTTCCAAAGACGCCCTTGAGATCGCTGCGTCGGTGACATCGAATGGCAGCGCTTCGGCCCCGATGCTTTCGGCCGCTGCGGCGAGGGCGGCCGGATCGCGGGCATTGACGATCACCGTCGCGCCGTTTTCCGCAAGTGCCTTGGCCATTGCGAAGCCGAGACCACGCGAAGCACCCGTGACCAACGCGACACGGCCGTTGAGCGAGAATAATTCCGACATTGAGATCCCCTAGGAAAAGGGCGGGAGTTTCCTCCCGCCCAATAGCGCTATTTGGCGATGCAGGTATCCGCTGTCTCCGGAGTGCAAATGTCAAGGCCGGTGTAGGTCGGGTCGGCCGGCGGGGCCTTGCCGTCCTTCATGTCCTTCAGTGCCATCATCGTTTTGTAGCCCATTTCGAACGGCCGCTGGCCGACCTGGCCAAGCGAGAAACCTTCCTTCATCTGGTCGATCTGCACGGGAAGCGTGTCGGCGACGACCAGCGCAAGGGCCTTCGAGGCGATCTTGTCCTTGTGCGGTCCGACCGCGGCGCGGTTGGCATCGGGGATGAACTGCGGGAAGCCGCCGGTTGGGATGAACGCGTCGAGGTTCGGGTTTTTCGCCATGATGTCCTCGAACTGCTGCACCGAGCGCGGGAAGTCATCGTCGGTGTAGAGTGGGCAGCCATCGATTTCGGTCCAGCCGTTCTGTCCGGTCAGACGGTCGCCGGGTGAGGCAGCCGATTTGGTCCCCGAGAGCGTGTCGCGAATGCCTTGCATGCGCTCATTGTGGTTGGCCGCCGCCGCGCCACCCGACTGGATACAGATCGTGCCGCCTTTGGGCTTGATCTGCATTGCAAGCTTGGCGAGGTTCGTGCCGATCTCATAATTGTGCGTGCCGATATAGGCGACGCGCAGATCCTTGTTCTCGGGCAGGAGGTCGGAGTCCCAGGTGAGGACCGGGATGCCCGCGTCCTTGGCGGCCTGCAACGCAACCGCCATCGCCGCGGCGTTCGATGGCGACACGGCGATGCCGTCCACCTTCTTGGCCACGAGATCCTGCACGATCTGTACCTGCTCGTCGCCGCCGCCATGCTCGCCGGGGCCGATATACATGCACTCCACGGCACCATTCGATTCGGCTTCGGCCTTCTTGCAGCCGTCGCGTGCCTGATCGAAGAAAGGATTGTTCATGTTCTTCGGCACCAGGGCGAAGGTGTATTTCGCCTCGGCACCGGAAACGGCGAGCACCATTGCGCCAAGCGTGACGGCCGCCGTCAGCAGATGTTTTTTCATGTGATGTTCTCCTCCTTGGTGTGATGTCCCGCAGGCCTCCCGCCGGCGGGTTTCTAGCGGCTTTTTTTGGGCCTCAAGGCTGCCAGCGACGCGGCGCGGATCGATTTTCCGCCGGTTTGCATGCCCAAAAGAACCGCAAGAACGATGAAGGCGCCGACGAAGGCACCCTGCCAGTTTGAATCGATGCCGGCCATCAGCAGCGCATTCCTGATCACCTCGAGGAACGCCGAACCGATGATCGCACCGAAGGCCGTGCCGGCGCCGCCCATGAGGCTGGCGCCACCAATGACTGTCGCCGCAATGACGCGCAGCTCATAGCCTTGGCCCATCGCATTGATGGCCGAGCCGTTGTAGCCGAGGAGCAGGAGCGAGGCGACCGAGGCGGTGAAGGCCGAGAAAAGGTAGGCCTGGAATTTAATCCAGTCGACCGGAACGCCGGTGAGCCGTGCCGCCTCCTCATTGCCGCCGATGGCGAACAGATGCCGGGCCCAGGCAGTGAAATTGAACACGAAGCCGACAATCAGCGCCAGGATCACCATGGTCCAGAACTGCGACGACAGTTCCGGTATCCAGTGCGGTGCCCAGTCCTCGGGTCCATGCCGCGGCCATTTCGCCTGACCGATCGCCTTCACGATCGGAGCATCGGGCCCGAACTGGTAAAGCATCTGGTTGGCCGAGAACACCACCGCCAGCGACCGCGCGACGGACAACATGCCGAGGGTGACCACAAAGGACGGCATTCCGACGTAGGCGACGAAGAATCCATTGACCGCGCCGCAGGCCAGACCGGAGGAAAGGCCCATGGCGAAGGCGACATACCAGGGATAATGCCAAGTGAGGAACAGGCCGGCGACGATCACCACGAGGCCCATGATCGAGCCGACCGACAGATCGATGCCACCGGTGATGATCACAACCGTCATGCCGAGGGCCATGATGCCGAAAGGTGCGAAATTGCGCGTCACATTGGCGACGTTTTCGGAGGTGCCGAAGCTCGGCTCCATCGCCGTCATCAAAATGACGAGCGCGATCAGCGCGATCGTCACCCAGAAGGGCTGACTTGAAATCACGCGTTGGAAAGCTGTCTTTTCCTTGGTCGGGACGAAGTCCGACATGGCCGGCTGGCCGGCATTCCCGGCCGATTCCTGAACACTATTCGCCACGGATGGCCCCCGTTATCAGTCCAGTGATTTCCTCGGGCGATGTATTGCCGGTGTCCTTGTCGGCAACCTTCGAACCTCGCCTGAGCACGACGATGCGGTCCGCGACGGCAAAAACGTCAGGCATGCGGTGGCTGATCAGCATGACGCCGACGCCTTGCGCCTTGAGGCGCCGGATCAATTCGAGCACTTCGGCCACCTGGCGTACGGAGATGGCGGCGGTCGGCTCGTCCATCAACACCAGCTTGGCGTTTGAAAGCCGGGTCCGGGCGATGGCCACCGCCTGGCGCTGCCCACCGGACATCTTCTTGACCAGATCCCGCGGCCTGGTTTCCGATTTGAGTTCCTTGAACAGCGCTGCCGAGCGGTCGATCATCGCCTGCTTGTCAAGCACCCTGATTGGCCAGAAGCCCTTCTTGATCTCGCGGCCCAGGAAGACGTTCTGCGCCGCCGTCAGATTATCGGCGAGCGCCAGATCTTGATAAACGACTTCGATCCCCTTGGCGCGGGCCTGGACGGGTTTATGGAAATGGCAAACCTCGCCGTCCACGACAATTTCGCCGTCGCTCGGCGGGAAATTCCCAGCCACGGTCTTGACCACGGTGGACTTGCCGGCGCCGTTGTCTCCCATCAGACCCACGACTTCGCCTCGCTCCACCTGGAAGCTGACGTCAGTCAGGGCCTGGATGGCCCCGAAATTCTTGGAAACGTGGCGAACCTCAAGCACCGGCATCGCGGTCCTCCCCGGACAACATTTGCCAATCTTGTCCCGGACTTATGCAAGACAGCTAATCAGCGAAATGTATTCGACACAATACTTATTCGGAGGAGGCCGGCATCCATTGTTAGAGGGGGGCAGGTGGACCCTGGAGCAGATCGTAACTGCGCCGGGCGTCGATTCCACGCGACCATATTAAGCATCGGCTCCGGCCGGCTATAAAGTAGCATTTTTCGAGGGGGAACAGTTCAGGCGCGGGCGTGGATTGCGGGGTAGGCCGCGGACTTAGCCGCCGAAGTAATGACTGCCCACCGAGAAGATGGGACTTGCCAAGTTGTAGGATGACCGTATGATCTGACCCATGACTACCGTTCATCCATCTCAACGCGAAACTTCTGGCGCAATTGCTGAGCTGCCTGCGCAGTTGGCGGCTGATGCGCTGATAGACGGCCAGTCGCCGCTGGCAGAACGTTACCTCACCGATTGGGGCCGCGACAGGCGCGGAAGTGCCCGCTTCATCGTGCGTCCGGGATCCGTGGAAGACGTCCAGGCGTTTGTGAGATGGTGCTCGCAAAGCGGTGTCGCCATCGTCGTGCAAGGTGGCAATACCGGACTTGCCGGTGGCGCCATTCCCGATAGTTCGGACTACGCAGTGCTGTCGCTTGAGCGTCTCAATCGGATACGCTGCGTCGATCCGCTCGACTTCACGCTGCAAGCCGACGCCGGTGCCGTGCTGCAGGACGTCAAGGACGCCGCTGAAGCATCCGACATGACCTTCCCTCTCGCGCTTGGTGCGCAGGGATCGTGCACGATCGGCGGCAATGTCGCGACAAATGCCGGCGGCATCAATGTGCTGCGCTACGGCATGACGCGTGACCTGGTGCTCGGGCTTGAGACGGTCCTGCCGGACGGCACACTGTCGAACGGCATGAATGGGCTGCGCAAGGACAATCGCGGCTACAGCCTGAAGCAATTGATGATCGGCTCGGAAGGAACGCTCGGGGTCGTCACGGGCGTCGAGGTAAGGCTCTCGCCCCGGCCGACGCAGGTCGAGACTGCCTATGTCGGACTGGGCAGCTTCCGCCAGGCGTGCGAACTGTTCCGGATGGCGCGGCATCTCTGCTCCGACCTTCTCAGCGCGTTTGAGGTCATCGGCGAGGAGTGCCTGCCGCTGGCCCACCTCATCGATCCGAAGCTGCGCTCGCCGTTGACGCAGGCATGTCCGGTTCATGCGATCGTCGAACTCGCCTGTGGGCCAGGGATAGATGCCGGCGGACTTCTTGAAACGATGCTGGCGCGCGCCCTTGAGAGCGACCTGATCAAGGACGGTGTCGTCGCGCAAAGCCGCTCTCAGGCCGCCGCATTCTGGGCCATCCGTGAGGGGCTGGTCGAGGGGCAGGCGCGGCGCGGCTTTCATGTCCGCACCGACCTCTCGGTTCGCCTCAGCCAGGTGCCGAAGCTGATCGAGCAAGCACGCGCGTGCATCGTGCGCGAGTGGCCAGGCTGGATAACCCTGACCTATGGCCACGCGGGTGACGGGAACATCCATTTCAACGTGCTGCCTCCCATCGATTGCGACCCCGGCGAAGCGAGGGCCGTGGGCCAGGCGGTTTTGACCCGACTCTATGAACTGGTCGGCGCGCTCGGCGGCTCGTTCAGTGCCGAGCATGGCGTCGGTCGCAGCCGCAGTCACGTGTTCTGGGCCGGCCTGTCGCAGCGCGAGCGGCAGCTTCATACCGCGATCAAAGCAGCCTTCGATCCGGCAGGCCTGTTCAATCCGACATGTCTCATGCCTGATCCGGGCGATTTGTAGGGGAAAGCCGCATGAAGCAGCGTTCATCCATCATAGGCAGCGTGGAGGCGCTTCCGCATCGCGTCGCTTCGCATCTGAGCCGCGAGATCGAGGGCGGCGACATCATCCCGGGAGCCCGGCTTCCCACCGAAAGCCAGCTCGCCGACAAATTCGGCGTCAGCCGCAATGTTGTCAGGGAAGCGATCGCGCAGCTTCGCGCCGATGGCATGATCGAGGCGCGTCAGGGGGTGGGCGCATTCGTCATGGCGCCGGAACAGCGGACAGCTATCCGGATCGACCGTGAAGCACTGAAAGACCAGCGCAACATGGAGCAGCTGTTCGAGCTGCGCAGCATTCTGGAGACCGAATCCGCCACGCTGGCCGCAGCGCGCTGCACATCCGATGATCTTGACGCGATCAAGGCTGCGCTGGACCGCATGGGCGGCGAGGAGCGCTGGGAGGATGGCAGCATCGAGGCCGATCTGCTTTTCCATCGGGCGATCGCCCGGGCCACTGGCAATAGCTACATCCACACCTTCATCTCCTTCGTCTGCG
>NZ_RZSX01000590.1:0-4134 GCF_004023105.1 Mesorhizobium sp. M5C.F.Ca.IN.020.32.2.1
GCATCGCCGCGACTGCGGTCGCTTCGACCTATCTCGGTGCCGCGACGCGGCTCGATCTCACGACGCGCCAGGGCGCCAAGGTGACGGTCTCGGTGCCGAACGAGGTCGCAGCGTCGGCACTCAGCAAGGGCAATTCCGTGTGGCTGACATGGCCGGCGGAAAAAGGTTTCCTCCTTCCGGACGGAGGACAATGACGATTGGCGTGGCGAAGCTGAATTCGCCAAGCTGACTTTCGGGAAGTATCAACGACAAAAAAGGGGAACTGACATGACAAACAATTCAAAGATGAGCGAAACCAAGAAACACTCTATCGAGACGCTGTCCGCCAGGACGGCGCGCGGTGAGATCTCGCGCCGGCAGTTCACGCAGCTGGCCGCACTCGTGCTGGCCGGCACGCCGATCCTGCTGCGCTCGACCGGCGCGTTCGCGCAAGCCAAGGAACTGGTGCTGGTCAATTGGGGCGGCGACGCCATCACCGCCTATGATGCGGCCTATGGCCAGGCCTTCACCAAGGAGACCGGCATCACCGTCAAGATGGATGGCTCCGGCCCCACAGAAGGCGCGATCGCGGCGCAGTTCAAGAGCGGCGCCCCGACCTGGGACCTGGTCGACGTCGACCCGTTCTCGGCCATCACCCTCGGCGCCCAAGGCATGCTCGAGCCGATCGACTATTCGATCGTCGACAAGAAGAAGATGCGCGAGGGCTTCGGCTGGGAGCACGCCGCCTCGACCTATTTCTTCTCCTATGTCATCGCCTATGATTCCGAGAAATTCGGCAGCCAGGCACCGACCGGGATGGCCGATTTCTTCGACGTGACGAAATTCCCCGGCAAGCGCTCGCTCTACAAATGGGGCGTGTCGAGCTGGGAAGCGGCACTGCTCGCCGACGGCGTCGCGCCTGCCTCGCTCTACCCGCTCGATCTCAAGCGCGCGCATGACAAGATCGCCGCCTTCAAGGAAAACGTCGTGGCCTATTGGGGCGGCGGCGCCGAAAGCCAGAGCGTGCTGCTCGATGGCGAGGCTTCGATGGCGATCGTCTGGTCGACTCGGGCGTCGCTGATCGAGCAGGATTCCGGCGGCAAGATCAAATTCATCTGGGACCAGGGCCTGATCTCGCCCGGCGCGCTCGCGGTGCTCAAGGGCAATCCCGGCGGCAAGGACGCGGCGATGAAGTTCATCGCCAGCGCCCAGGATCCGGAAAAGCAGCTCATTATGTTCGACAAGCTCGGCCAGGGTCCGGCCAACCCGGCCGCCGACGCGCTGATCCCCGCCGACAAGAAGCGCATCAACCCGGTCGACCCGGAAAACATGAAGAAGCAGATCGCGCTCGACATGGAGTGGTACGCCAAGAACTACGGGGCCGCACTCGACGAATACACGAAGATCATCTCCGCCTGATAGGACCGGGATAACCGGGGCCGAAATGAAAGCATATCTCCCCGACAGGATGGGCGCGGCGCTGTTGATGGCGCCGCTGCTCCTGTTCCTTGGCGCCGCCTATGCCTGGCCATTTTTCGGCGTCGTCAATTGGAGCTTCACGCTGCCAGAGCCGGGGCTCGGGCAGTATGGCACGCTGCTTAGCGACCCGCTGGTTCAGTCGGTGTTTGTCCGCACGCTGCGCATCGCTGCGATCGTCACGATTGTTTCGGTTGCCGCTGCCTATGCCATCACCGTGGTCTGGGTGCGCGGCACGCCGGCGCAGCGCGTAATCGCCGAATTCTGCATCCTGGTGCCGTTCTGGATCTCGGTGCTGACGCGCGCTTTCGGCTGGGTGGCGCTGCTTTCCAATCGCGGCCTGTTCAATACCTGGCTGCAGGCGATCGGCTTCATCTCAGAACCGCTGACGCTGGTACGCAACGAATTCGGCGTCATCGTCGGCATGACGCATTTCCTTATCCCCTTCGCCGTGTTTCCACTGGCGTCGTCGATGCGCAGCCTTGACGACCGCGTCCTGCTGGCGGCGCGCGGGCTCGGCTCCAGCCGTATGCGCACCTTCTGGTCGGTGTTCGTGCCCATGACCCGCTCCGGCATCATCGGCTCGGCGCTAATCGTCTTCGTGTTTTCGCTGGGCTTCTTCGTGACGCCGGCGATCCTCGGCGGCGGCCGCAGCGTGATGGTCGCCGAGCTAATCTATCTCCGCATCTTCCAGAGCCCGGACTGGGGCCTGGGGGCGGCGATCAGCGTCGTACTGGTGCTGTTCGTCGGCGCGCTGATGGCGCTGGTGTTCCGCTATGTCAGACCGAAGCAGCTGATCTGATGCCGACCTACCGCCCCGGCCTCGTCTCGCTGGTCCTCGCCGCCCTGGTTGCGCTATTTCTGCTGTTGCCGCTGCTTGCCGTCATCCCGGTGTCGCTGACGCCGACCCGCATGCTTGCAATGCCGTCAGGCGAATTGTCGCTGCGCCATTACCGGGCGCTGATCGAGGATCCGCGCTGGATCAACTCGATCCTGCTCTCGATCAGAATCGGCGTCGTCAGCAGCGCCTTTTCCACCGTGCTGGCGCTGTGCTTCAGCCTCGGCGTGTGGATGTTCCAGCCGCGCTTTACCGCTGCACTCGTCGGGTTCGTGCTGCTGCCGATGGTGGTGCCGCCTGTGGTCTCGGCGATCACGCTCTACTTCCTGCTGACCTCGATCTCCGGCGTCAGCTCGTTCTTCGGCTATGACACCTGGCTCGGTGTCGCCATGGCGCATGCGGTGATGACGGTGCCCTTCGCCACAGTGCTGATCCTGGTGTCGCTCAGCCAGCTCGACCGGCGCATCGATCTTGCCGCGCGCGGCCTCGGCGCCACCGTGTGGGAGCGCGCCACCCGCATCATCATGCCCAACATCAAATTCGGCATCGTCACCGCAGCCCTCCTGTCCTTCGTGCTGTCCTGGGAAGAGATCGGCGTCACCCTGTTCATCACCTCGGTCAACGCCATCACGCTGCCCAGGCTGATGTGGATGGGCCTGCGCGACAACATCGACCCGGCGATCGCCGCCCTTTCGGTGATCCTGATCATCATCACGGTGCTGGTGCTGGCGGCGCGCAGTGTTGTGGTCAGGCTGCGCCGGCCGACTTAGGATATAAGGTCTGGCTGCAGACGCGAATGGCCGCACCACGTTGCCGCTAAGTGATGGACCTCCGGTGAGGATCGGTCACCGGAAAGAACCCAAGGGGTTGCAGCCGGTCGATGAGAGCCTCGGTGCCATTCTCCTTTGCGAAGGCCAGTTCACTATCGGTGATCCCTGTAAAGGTCAGGAGATCGACCTGCCCTGAAGGCAATTGGAAGCCCGTCGGCAAAGAGGCGGGGCGCGAAAGGATCACATTTCTGATGAGGCAGTTTTCCTTTCCGTTGATCGGCGAGCGGATTGGAATGCGATCGCCCTCGGTCAATGGCTGACCGCCCGGGAAATGGCCCACGTCGAGCAGTAGGTCGAAAGCCAGCAGGTTTTGCAGGCATTGGGTTGCCCAATCGCCGCGCTCCGCGGATGCAAAAATGAACTCGATGCCAGCCCCTGATTGAGAGGCAGGATCGTAGCCGTCGCTTTCCTCGTGCCACGAATTTGAGTGACCCGAAGTGACGTAGAGCCAGAACGGCCTTTGTGGCGTCGGTGCGAACTCAAATACGCCGTAAAACGGCCAGGTGGGATCGATCTCTTTGACACCGAACCTTTGCGCAAACAACTCAGACGAAAGCGTAAAAGATGCCGCGTTGCTCTCCGCCGAAGAGGGTTGGATAGATTTTCTCTTCCCGGATCCGCCAAACTTCCTCCAGGTCCATGGACGCCCCCGAACTTGCCTGGTGAGTCCAGGTTGGCGAAGCTTGTCAGAACTTATGGAACGAAAATAGTCCTGGAACATGTTTGGCGAGCCCGGCAAGATTCGATTGCAGTCGACGATGGCGCCCGGGCACTCGGTCGGACAACTGGCCGAGCCATATCAACGCGTCACTCTATCCCATCGCGTGGCGGATTGTCTTGGACAGACGGCTAAGGAATGCCGGTCTAGACGATGCGTCGAGCTTCCACGACAGCACCGCCGTCGCCATTTTCCGTGGCAACACCCCGACTGACAGGAACCAGGCGGCAAGGACGGCGCGCCGCCGCAGGGACGCGGTCATTTCGACGCTGGCGACGGCGCCCGCCGCCCCG
>NZ_RZSX01000591.1:0-4134 GCF_004023105.1 Mesorhizobium sp. M5C.F.Ca.IN.020.32.2.1
CTTCCCTACTCCCTTACTCCCCTAATTTCCTATGCCGCCAGATCGCGCAGCACATATTGCAGGATGCCGCCGTTCTTGAAGTAGTCGAGCTCGTCCAGTGTATCGATACGGCAGATGATCGGAATGTTCTTCAGCCTGCCGTCGCCATAGGTGATCTTCGCGACCATCTTCTGGCGCGGCTTGATGGCGCTCAGTCCGTCGATCTCGACCAGTTCGTCGCCCTTGAGGTTGAGCGACGCCCATGAGGTGCCCTCCTCGAAGACGAAGGGGATGACGCCCATGCCGACCAGGTTCGAGCGGTGGATGCGCTCGAACGACTGAGCGATGACGGCGCGAACGCCCAGGAGGTTGGTGCCCTTGGCCGCCCAGTCGCGCGACGAGCCGTTGCCGTATTCGACACCGGCGAAGATGACCAGCGGCACGCCTTCCTTCTTGTACTCCATTGCGGCGTCGTAAATCGATTTCTCTTCCTTCGACGGATAGTGGATGGTGTAGCCGCCCTCGCGGCCGTTCTCGCCCAGCATGTGGTTGCGGATGCGGATGTTGGCGAAAGTGCCGCGCATCATCACCTCGTGATTGCCGCGCCGTGTGCCGTATTGATTGAAGTCGGCAACGCCGACGCCATGGTCGGTTAAGTATTTGCCGGCCGGCGAGGCCGCCTTGATCGAGCCGGCCGGCGAGATATGGTCGGTGGTGATCTTGTCGCCGAACAGGCCGAGCACCCGGGCGCCCTTGATGTCGCCGATTGTCCCGAAGCCTGATGTCATCCCGGCAAAATAAGGCGGGTTCTGCACATAGGTCGAATGGTCGTCCCAGGCGTAGGTCTGGCCTTCCGGCGCCTTGACGTTCTGCCAGTATTCGTCGCCCTTGAAGACGTCGGCATATTTGCGGGCGAACAGTTCGCGCGTCACGTTCTTCTCGATGAACTCCTGGATCTCGACCGAGCTCGGCCAGATGTCCCGGAGGTAGACCGGGTTGCCGTCACGGTCCTCGCCGAGCGGTTCGGTGGTCAGATCCTTGGTCACGGTCCCGGCCAGCGCGTGGGCGACGACCAGCGGCGGCGAAGCGAGGTAGTTCGCCTGCACGTCGGGCGAGACGCGGCCTTCGAAATTGCGGTTGCCGGAAAGCACCGCGGCAGCAATCAAACCTTTATCGTTGATGGTCTTGGAGATCGGCGCCGGCAACGGGCCGGAATTGCCGATGCAGGTGGTGCAGCCGAAGCCGACCAGGTTGAAGCCGATCTGGTCGAGTTCCTTCTGCAGGCCGGATTTCTCCAGATATTCGGCTACGACCTGGCTGCCCGGCGCCAGCGATGTCTTGACCCACGGCTTCTGTTTGAGCCCGAGCCGGTTTGCGTTGCGCGCCAAAAGCCCGGCGCCGATCAGCACGCTCGGGTTCGAGGTGTTGGTGCAGGAGGTGATGGCGGCGATCACGACATCGCCATGGCCGAGATCATAGTTGGTGCCTTCGACGGCATAGCGCTTGTCGATTTCGGCGGCTTTCTTGTATTCGGTCTCCATCGCCTTGGCAAAGCCGTCCGGAATGCCTTCAAGTGCTACGCGACCTTCCGGACGCTTGGGGCCGGCCATCGACGGCACGACACTGCCGAGATCGAGCTCGAGCAGGTCGGTGAAGACCGGGTCGGCCGAGCCGGTATCGCGCCACATGCCTTGCGCCTTGGCGTATGCCTCGACCAGCGCGATGCGGTTTTCCTCGCGGCCGGACATGGTGAGGTAGCGGATGGTTTCGCCATCAACCGGGAAGAAGCCGCAGGTGGCGCCATATTCGGGCGCCATATTGCCGATTGTAGCGCGGTCGGCCAGCGTCATGTTGGACAGACCCGGACCGAAGAACTCGACAAATTTGCCGACGACGCCCTTCTTGCGCAGCATCTGGGTGACGGTGAGCACGAGGTCGGTGGCGGTGACGCCTTCCCTCAGTCTGCCGGTGAGGCGGAAGCCGATAACTTCGGGCAACAGCATGGAGACGGGCTGGCCGAGCATGGCGGCCTCTGCCTCGATGCCGCCGACGCCCCAGCCGAGCACGCCAAGGCCGTTGATCATGGTGGTGTGCGAATCGGTGCCGACGCAGGTGTCGGGATAGGCGGTGGTTTCGCCGCTTTCAGTGTTGGTCCACACGACCTGGCCGAGATATTCGAGATTGACCTGATGGCAGATGCCGGTGCCAGGCGGCACGACGCGGAAATTGCGGAAGGCCTGCTGGCCCCATTTCAGGAATTTGTAGCGTTCTTCGTTGCGCTCGTACTCGAGCTCGACATTGCGGGCGAAAGCCAGCGGCGTGCCGAACTCATCGACGATGACCGAGTGGTCGATGACCAGGTCGACCGGCACCAGCGGATTGATCTTTTGCGGGTCGCCGCCAAGCGAGGCCATGGCATCGCGCATGGCGGCCAGGTCGACCACGGCCGGAACGCCGGTGAAATCCTGCATCAGCACACGGGCCGGCCGATAGGCAATCTCGACGCCCGCGGTTCCCCTGTCGGTCAGCCAGCCGGCGACCGCCTGGATGCTCTCCTTGGTGACGGAACGGCCGTCCTCGTTACGCAGCAGGTTCTCTAGCAGCACCTTCATCGAATAGGGCAACTGGGCGATGCCGGTGAGGCCGTTCTTCTCGGCCTCGACAAGGTCGTAATAAACATAGTCGGTTCCGCCTGCGGTCAGCGTGCGGCGGCAATTGAAACTATCGAGGGATTTTGACACGTGCGATCCGTCCTTGTCTGTTCAGCCTGAAAGGGAACGGACGCCGATGGCATGCAATCACGCGCAAAGGTGCGGGTACGGCCATTTCCGCTGTCCGTTCCCAGCCAACCCGAGCCGTTCAAGGCGGCGCGTGCGCTGGTTCGGCGCTAATTCGCTTCCCGTGCCGACCGCTGGCACGGATGACCCGGATATAGAGAATTTCCTGGAATAGTTCTAGACAGTCGAAAGGCTATTTTGTGCGATGCGGCAGCTGCCGTGACGCGGTGTTCTCGGGACGGGCAAGGAATGCGGCTGATCGCCGAAAATCTGGACGGCGAACGCGGCGGCGAGGCGGTTTTTTCCGGCATTAACTTTGCCCTTGAGAAAGGCCAGGCGCTGATCGTCACCGGGCCGAACGGCGCGGGGAAATCGACACTGCTCAGGGTGGTCGCAGGGCTGCTGCCGGTGGCGACAGGCCGTTTGCTTATCGAAGGTGGCGGCGAGGATTTCCCCTCGGTCGCCTCGGCCTGCCACTATCTCGGTCACCAGAACGCGATGAAAACGGCGTTGAGCGTGACTGAAAATCTGCGCTTCTGGCGCGATTTTTCGGGCGCGGATTTTTTGAGCGCTGAAGCGGCGCTGGAAATGGTCGGGCTTGATGGTATCGGCCATCTGCCGTTCGGCTATCTCTCCACCGGGCAACGCCGCCGCGCGGCGATCGCAAAATTGCTGGTCAGCCGGCGACCGCTGTGGCTGCTTGATGAACCGACGGCCGGGCTGGACAAGGCTTCGGAAGAGCGATTCGCCCGATTGATGACGCAGCATCGCGGAGAGGGCGGGATCATCATTGCGGCAACGCATTTGCCACTGGGGCTCGAGGGGGCACAAGCGCTGGTGATGGGGGAAACTGGGTAATGTCGGCATTCCTTCGCGCCCCCCTCTGCCCTGGGCAAGGGCGTCTCACACCATGCTAGCCCTCTTCCTGCGCGATATCCGCCTGAGTATCCGGGCCGGCGGCGGGGCGCTGACCGGCGTGATCTTCTTTCTCGCGGTGATCGCGACGATCCCCTTCGGTGTCGGACCGGATCTCAATCTGCTCGCCCGCATCGGCCCGGCGATCCTGTGGATCGGCGCCTTGCTCGCTTGCCTGCTCGGTCTCGACCGATTGTTCCAGGCCGACCGGGAAGACGGCTCCCTCGATCTGCTGGTGCTCGGCAACGACCGGCAGATGCTGGCGCTGACCGTGCTGACGAAATGCCTGGCGCATTGGGCGGGAAGCGTGCTGCCGCTGGTCATCGCGGCACCCTTGCTCGGCCTGTTCATGAATATGGAGCCGATCGGCATCGGCGCCACGGCGCTGACCCTTCTGGTCGGCACGCCGGCGATCACCTTCATCGGCGCTGCCGGAGCGGCGGTGGCGGTGGCGCTGCCGCGC
>NZ_RZSX01000592.1:0-4108 GCF_004023105.1 Mesorhizobium sp. M5C.F.Ca.IN.020.32.2.1
CGATAACGCCGGTCAGCACGCCGAGTACGCCGGCGACGGCACAGGACGGTACCAGGCCCGCCGGCGGTGGATCCGGAAAAAGATCGCGATAATTTGGATTCGGGTTGCCGTCCGTGCCGGTCTCGAACGGTTTCAGCACGGTCACCGAGCCGTCGAAGCGGCCGACGGCGGCATGGACCAGCGGCCGTTTTCCCGCGGCGCAGGCGTCGGCCACCGCATAACGTGTTTCGAAATTGTCGGAGCCGTCGACGACGATGTCATAGCGGGCGAGGAGGTCAGGGGCGTTGTCCGCCGTCAGCCTGAGATTGTGCAGTTCCACGGCGACGTTGGGATTGATGCGGGCGATCGCCGTTTTGGCACTGTCGGTTTTCGCCATGCCGACAGCATCGGTGCCGTGGATCACCTGTCTTTGCAGGTTCGACAGTGAGACGCTGTCGTCGTCGACGATGCCGAGTGTGCCGACGCCGGCTGCGGCCAGATATTCGAGCACCGGCGCTCCGAGCCCGCCGGCGCCGATGACCAGGACCCGCGCCCGCTTCAGTCGCTGCTGGCCGGCGCCGCCGATTTCGGGCAGCACGATGTGGCGGGCGTAGCGTTCGAGTTCTTCGTCGGTTAGCGTGGTGGTGATCATCGCCGGACCATATAGTGGAAGAAAAACCTTGTCAGGCGTCAATTCACGTCACCCGCAAAGCCTGCCCTCGGGCTTGGCCAGAGGGTGCGCAGCAGTTGGGATAACGATATCCAAGAAGTCAAATGGTTGGGCTAACCATGCCATGATCGACGGTCAGGAACTGCGCGCGTCCCTTGAGACTGGAAAACAGCGCCGCATCGGTTCCGGTCATGAAAGCCTGGCAGTTCAGCTCTTCGAGGATCGAGAACAGCGCGGCACGCCGGCCGCCGTCGAGATGGGCGGCGATCTCGTCGAGCAGCAGGATCGGCGTCATGCCCGACATCTCGCCCGTCAGCCGAGCATGCGACAGGACCATGCCGACCAGCAGCGCCTTCTGCTCGCCGGTCGAACACAGTTCGGCTGGCATCGCCTTGGGCCGGTGCCGCACTACGAGATCCGAACGGTGCGGGCCGTCGAGCGTGCGCCCGGCGGCGCGGTCGCGATCGCGGCCTTCGGCAAGCGCTTGGCGAAACCGCTCCTCGACATCGACAGCCGCGGTGGTGCCGACTTCGCTTTCCAACGTGCCTGACAGGCCGATGTCGGCTTGCGGAAACGGGCCGGCGCGTGGCAGCCTGTCGATCATGGCGGCGAGCAGGCGCACCAGTTCGGCACGCGCCGCGGCAATCGCTACACCGGTTTCGGCCATTTGCGTCTCGATCGCATCGAACCAGGCTCCGTCACGCGAGCCTTCGGCGAACAGCCGATTGCGGCCGCGCATCGCTCTTTCGTAGTCTAGCGCGCGCTGGCCGTGGCCCGGATCGATCGCCAGCACCTGCCGGTCGAGAAAGCGCCGGCGGTCTGCGGCCGGCCCGGTGAACAATGCATCCATCGCCGGTGTCAGCCAGACGACGCGCAGCCATTCCAGCATGTCCTCCGCCGAGCGCGCTGCCGCGCCATTGATCCGCACCCGCCGGCCGCCCTCGCCAGCGGCATCGCCGCCTGCAATGCCGGTGCCGATCTCGATCGGTCCGTCCGGCCCATCGAGCCGGACATGGATGGCAAAGCCGCCGTCCCCGCCTTCGCGCGCCACGTCGGCATAAGGTGCACGGCGCAGGCCGCGACCCGGCGTCAGCAGGGAAATCGCTTCCAGCAGGTTGGTTTTGCCGGCGCCATTGTCACCGGAAAAAACCACGGCGCCGGGGTCGAGGTCGATCGACAGTGTTGCGTAATTGCGGAAGTTCGTAAGTGACAGCTTACTTATATGAGTCTGCTGGTCGCGGTCAGACTGCTTCGCAACTCCGGTCATGACAACAAGATGGCCTCGTTCGGGCCTATACCCGCATCGGCATCAGCACGTAGAGCGTGGTTTCGTCGGCCATGTCGTGGATCAGCGTCGGCGAACCGGCGTCCGCCAGCATGAATTTTGCCTCAGTGCCGGTCAACTGGGCAGCGACGTCGAGCAGATATTTGGCGTTAAAGCCGATTTCGATCGCGTCGGACGAATAGTCCGCGGCCAGTTCTTCTGTGGCGCTACCCGAATCCGGATTGTTGACCGCAAGCGTGACCTGGCCTTCTCCAATCGAAAGCTTCACTGCCCGGCCGCGTTCCGACGAAATGGTCGAGACGCGGTCGACGGCGGCGGCGAAACTCTGACGGTCGATGATCAGCTTCTTGTCGTTGCCGGTCGGGATGACCCGCTGATAATCCGGGAAGGTGCCGTCGATCAGCTTCGAGGTCAAAACAACACTGCCGATGGTGAAACGGATCTTGGTGTCGGACAATTCGGTGGTCACGGCGACGTCCGGGTCATCGACAAGCTTTTGCAGCTCGCTGACCGTCTTGCGCGGAATGATGATGCCCGGCATCCCTTCGGATCCTGCCGGCGCGTCGATCTCGGCGCGCGCCAGCCGATGGCCGTCGGTCGCTACCGAGCGCAGCTTCAGCTTGCCGTCGGCGTCATGCGTGTGCAGGTAGATGCCGTTCAGGTAGTAACGCGTCTCTTCGGTGGAGATGGCAAATTGGGTCTTCTCGATCAGGCCCTTGAGCGCGACCGAATCGAGCCGGAAGATATGCGAGAACGATCCGGCCGAAAGCGCCGGGAAATCGGATTGCGGCAGACATTGGAGACGGAAGCTCGAGCGGCCCGACGTCACCGTCATGGCGTTGCCGTCCTCGTCGGTCTTCAGCATGACCTCCGCGCCGTCGGCGAGCTTGCGCACGATGTCGTAGAGCAGATGCGCCGGGACCGTCGTCGCCCCGCCGCGCTCCACCTTGGCGGGCGTGGCTTCGGTCACCTCCAGATCGAGGTCGGTTGCCTTCATTTCGAGGGTGGCGCCTTCGGCGCTCAGCAGCACGTTCGACAGGATCGGTATGGTATTGCGCCGCTCGACCACGCGATGAACGTGGTTGAGCGACTTCAGGAGATTTGACCGTTCCAGGATAACACGCATGACAAAACAGGCTCGCTTGAACGAATGAGCGGGTCTCCGGCAAGCGGCAACCCGCGAAAGGTCTGAACAGGCTCAGAAACTGACAGGAAAAAACCCGTAAACGCAAGCCCGCGCTACCGGTTCGGACCGGTTACTCGGGCTTTCTGGGGATAAAACTGGCGAAGTCCGCTAGCCGGCGTTTTTCGGGCCGGTTAGGCCTGATCGTTGATCAGTCTTCTCAGCAATTCGAGCTCCTGCGCCAGCGTGTTGTCGACGCCTGAAAGATCCTCGATCTTGCGCACGGCATGCAGCACCGTCGTGTGGTCGCGGCCACCGAAACGCCGTCCGATCTCCGGCAAGGAGCGCGGTGTCATCACCTTGGACAGGTACATGGCGACCTGCCGCGGCTTGACGATCGTACGCGTGCGCCGGTTGGACAGAAGTTCTGTCTTCGACACATTGTAGTGGCGCGCGACGATGCGCTGGATGTCCTCGATTCGCACCCGCTTCGGCTCGCCCGAACGATAGATGTGGCCGAGGATCTCGTCGATGCGGTCGATGGTGATCTGCGGTTCGAACGACTGGCGAAACAGAAGCTGGTTGAACGCACCTTCGAGTTCGCGCCCGCTGCCGGTCACCGTGCGAGCGACATGGTTGAGGATCTCGTCCGAGATGTCGAGCGACGCATCATCGGCCTTGGCGGTGGCAAGGCGCAGCTTGAGCATGCCGATCCGCATGGCGAAATCCGGCGCCGACATTTCGAGCGCGACGCCGCCGTTGAGGCGGGAGCGGACGCGAGGCTCCAGCGATTCCAGTTCCGACGGCGGCCGGTCGGCCGCGACCACCACCTGCTTGGCGCTGTCGAGCAGCATGTTGATCAGATGGCAGAATTCATGCTGGATCGACTTGCCTTGCAGGAACTGCATATCGTCGATGATGAGAAGATCGATGTCGCGCAGCTGTTCCTTCAGCGTCAGCGCGTTGTTGTCGCGGATCGCGGTGGCAAACCGCCACATGAAATATTCGGCGGTGAGATAGACGACACGCGACTTCGGATTCTGCTTCAGCG
>NZ_RZSX01000593.1:0-4106 GCF_004023105.1 Mesorhizobium sp. M5C.F.Ca.IN.020.32.2.1
GAGGGCTTTCCTGAAGAAAACAACGCGCCTTCGATCGCTTTGCTTTTCAGCGTTTCATTGGCAAGCAACTCCGGTCCAATAACCGTAATGTCGGCGTAGCGGGCACGGCGGCCAATGGTGTCGTCGGCCCAGCCGGCTTCCGGATATTCGTTGGAGACATCGGCCGAAAGCACCCTACCGGCGAGAAAAGCCGACACGGCGGCGGTTCGCTTCTTCAACAGGTTCTCGTCGGCCTGACGCTCCTCGAGCCAGGCTTCCGAAACGACTGCGGCATACTCCCCGACCGGTGGCGGCGCAGCTACGGCAACGACCAGAACCGCAAGATGAGCGCCGATTTCGTTGCACAGGTCGGCGGCCAGCCTGAGATCGTCGTCGCCCTTGTCCGGCCCCGTAACGGTAAGTATCGTCCTGAAAGCCATGGCGGCTGCTCCCGATCTTGCCTCAACGTCCAATCGTCGTTGCAACAACAGCGAGACGGCTCGGCGTTCCTAGCGCTGAGACAAGAACGTCGCCGCGCATCATTTTGATCCGTCTCAACATGCCCACGTGCCGGACGCTAACAGGCTTCAGGCCGCTACGTCGTGCCGGAACATGGCGATCGCGATATGCCGTTGTGGGGCCGCCAATGTCTTCCGAAGGACGCCAACAAATACGGCCGAACGCCGGAGAAGTCGCACTAGGGAACGCATCCGTGACTTGGCTGGTTATATCCAGACGCTGCAGCAGGAAGGGCCCGATGGCGCGGAATTTCAGCGACCACGCCCATCGGATTCCAGGGTGGATACAAACAAAGAGGCATCCGATGATCGTCGAAGATCAGGAATCCGTGGTCGCGATGTTGATGGACCCTGCCGCATATGGCGAGACTGGGCCGGTCGAGGCGATCGAAACCCATATCTCGCGTATCTTCCTGGTTGGCCAGCGCGCCTACAAGATCAAGCGAGCTGTAAAGCTGCCCTATGTCGACTTCTCGACCCCGGTGCTGCGGCTCGCCGCTTGCGAGAAGGAGGTGGAGCTTAACTCCAAGACCGCGCCCGGCCTCTATCTGGGTGTGCGGCGCGTCGCGCGAGAGGCCGACGACAAGCTCGCCTTCGACGGGAGCGGCGAACTGGTCGATGCGACGATCGAAATGGTCCGCTTCGACCAGTCGAAGCTGCTCGATCGAATGGCAGTCGGTGGCGAACTGACGCCTGCGTTGATGACGGCGGTCGCGCGCATGATCGTGCGCTATCATCGCGGCGCGCCGGAGGTCCACAAGGGCAGCGGATCCTCGAACCTGGCAGGCGTGCTCGCCATCAACGAAGCCGGCTTTGCCACCAGCCATGTTTTCGACGAAGCCGCGGTCAACGCATTCACCGGGATTTTCAGCACCGCCCTTGCCCGTCATCGCGAACTGCTCGACCGGCGGGAAGCGGCAGGCAAGATCCGGCGATGCCACGGCGATCTGCATCTGCGCAACATCTGTCTCTTCGACGGAGAGCCCCGCCTCTTCGATTGCATCGAATTCAACGACCAGATCGCCAGCATCGATGTGCTTTACGATCTGGCCTTCCTGCTGATGGACCTCTGGCATCGCGGCTTTCCGGAACTCGCCAACCTGGCGATGAACCGCTACCTCGACGAGGCAGACGACGAGGACGGCTTCATTCTCCTGCCGTTTTTCATGGCAGTGCGGGCCGCAGTGCGCGCGCACGTCACCGCAACCCAGATCGAGGAAGGCAGTGCCGATTCCGGCGGGCTGATTGCCGAGGCGAGATCCTATTTCGAGCTTGCCCGAACACTTCTCCAGGCAAGGCCTCCTCGGCTGATCGCTATCGGCGGCTTGAGTGGTTCCGGCAAGACGGCCGTTGCCGAGGCACTCGCCGCGCATGTCGGCGCGCCGCCCGGCGCCCGCATTGTCGAGAGCGATCGCATCCGCAAAGCGATGCATGGGGTACCGGCCGAGACGAAGCTGCCGGACAGGGCTTATCAACCGGAGGTGTCCGACCGCGTCTACCGCGAAATGGCAAGGCGCGCCGGCTTGATCCTTGCCGAAGGCGGTTCGGTGGTCGCCGATGCCGTCTTCGACAGGCCGGCCGATCGCGACCGCATCGAGAAGGTGGCAAACGGCAGAGACGTTGCTTTCGCCGGATTCTGGCTGGAGGCGGATCCGCTTGTCCTTTGGCGACGGGTAAGCGAGCGCCGGGGTGGTCCTTCCGACGCCACTGTCGATATCTTGTCGCGGCAATTGCAACGAAAGGCCACCCCGTCCACCTGGCGCAAGGTCGACGCCGATCGAAAGCTCGCCGACATCGCCGCCGAGTTGGCGAGCGTTTCGGACGCGGCCGCTCCTGCGCAGGGTACTGCACTCAAGACAGCATCGTGACGGCGACGCGCATAAAGATGGGTGAATGGGCATGACGCAGGAAAAACTGGTGGTTTGCGGCAAATGCGGCGGGGTCAATCGCCTGCCGCCGGGGCGGGATGCCGGGGACGCGAAATGCGGAAAGTGCGGCTCTAAACTGTTCTCGGGTCACCCGGCAGACGTCGACGCACAGAGCTTCGATCGCGAGGTCAAACGAAGCAGTCTCCCCGTTGTCGTCGACATCTGGGCACCGTGGTGCGGCCCCTGCAAGATGATGGCGCCGGCCTATGAAGC
Organism: Mesorhizobium sp. M5C.F.Ca.IN.020.32.2.1; assembly: GCF_004023105.1. Classification (NCBI taxonomy): domain Bacteria; kingdom Pseudomonadati; phylum Pseudomonadota; class Alphaproteobacteria; order Hyphomicrobiales; family Phyllobacteriaceae; genus Mesorhizobium; species Mesorhizobium sp. M5C.F.Ca.IN.020.32.2.1. The sequence goes on from NZ_RZSX01000593.1 coordinate 2,639, forward strand.
AGCAGCAAACGAACTGGAGCCGCACGTTCGCCTGATCAAGCTCAATTCCGACAATGAGCAGGCCGTTGCAGCCAGGCTCGGCATTCGCAGCATCCCGACCATGATCCTCTTCCATGGCGGCCAGGAGATTGCGCGCACATCCGGCGCCATGACGGCGGGGCAGATCGTCAGGTGGATCCGCGATCACCTGCCGACGGCCGCGGCCTGAAAGTCGGCACACTGTCGATGATCGCCGTGGAGCGCAGAAAGCGAGCGCAGAAAGGCATATGACTTGAGTCGCCGGATTGGCCGGCATTATGATCAAACGGCACTGCCGGAGGATCTGCCGATGCCACAACGCCCCTATGATGAGCGCCTGCTCCGTCAGGCGTTCGAAGTCGCGCGCAAGGCCCGCGATGCTGGCGAACATCCCTTTGGTTCGCTCCTCGCTGACAAAGACGGCAATGTGTTGCGCGAGCAACTCAACGGTTACAAATCCGGAGGGGGCGACCGCACCGCTCATGCCGAAAGGCTGCTGGCCTCGTGGGCGGGGATGAATTTCAGTCTTGAAAAGCTGGCCTCCTGCACACTCTACACTTCGGCCGAACCTTGCGCGATGTGCTCCGGGACAATCTATTGGGCGGGTATCGGACGCGTCGTGTTCGGGCTGGCTGAGCATGACATGAAGGCACTGACGGGTGCACACGTCGAGAATCCCACACTCGACCTGCCCTGCACGGTCGTTTTCGAAGCTGGGCAGCGTCCGACTGAAGTCGTCGGCCCGCTGCTCGCCGATGAAGCGGCGCAACTCCAGGCCGATTTCTGGAAAGACAAGTAGCTCAATTGCCGCGCGCGGCAAACGAGTGAGTGCTAGCCGATGTCGTCGCGAATGCAGGCCTTCAGATGGCCATCGGACGCTGTTGCCCGCAATGGCGGGACGATGCCGGCACAAGCGTCCAGGGCAACCGGGCAACGGGTTCGGAAAACACACCCGGTTGGCGGATTTGCGGGGCTTGGAATGTCGCCCTTCAGCACCTGCCGGCCCTGCTTGGCCAGTGGGTCGAGCGACGGAATGGCCGAGAGCAGCGCGCGCGTATAGGGGTGCTGCGGCCGCGCATAGAGCGCGGCCGCCGGCGCAACTTCCATGATGCGGCCGAGATAGAGAACGATCACCGTGTCGCAGATATATTCGACGACGGCCAGGTCATGCGAAATGAACAGCATGGTCAGACCGAGCCGGACCTGCAGGTCGCGCAGAAGATTTATGATTTGCGCCTGAATGGAGACATCGAGGGCAGAGACCGGCTCGTCGGCGACGATGAATTCGGGTTCGAGCGTAATCGCCCGTGCGATGCCGATGCGCTGACGCTGCCCGCCCGAAAATTCGTGGGCGTAGCGATCATAGGCATCGACTGGCAACTCGACCGCAGCAAGTGCCTTCTCCGCCCTCGCCCGCCGCTCGCGCCTGTTGCCGATGCTCTGAATATCC
>NZ_RZSX01000594.1:0-4097 GCF_004023105.1 Mesorhizobium sp. M5C.F.Ca.IN.020.32.2.1
GTCGAGGCACCGCGTGCAGCCGGTGATGCGCGATCTCGAATGGGCGCACAGATCGGCGGAGAAATCGATGAAGCGCGGCTTGTCGAACTCGCCCACCAAGTCGGCAGCCCTTGCGATCGCAGTGGCGACGGAGGCGCGATCGCCGGGATCGGCCTTCACGTAGCCGTCGCGCAATTCATGGGCAGGAAAAAACGGAACTCCGCCGGAGAGATCAAGGATGATGTCGGCGTTCGAGACGGCTCCATCGCGCGATATCCCGAAGCGAAGCCGATCGCGCGAAGATGGATTGGGCGCCGCGAAATCGTCGACCGTCAGCTCGAAGGCGCCGAGATGCCCGCGCGCTTTGCGGATCGTGCCCTGCATGACGGGAAAATCCCAGACCCGGTGCGGCGCAATTTCGCCCGGACGGCTAAGCAACACCGTGACGTCCAGCTTCTCGGCAAGTTGCCGGCCCGCATCGATCGCCGTCGCGTCGCAGCCATAGACCAGGACGACACCATTGCTCGAAAGCGTAACGAGCGCGGGCGCCGAAGCGGGTTCGGCGGCCATAGCGAGCAGGGCCGCCGCTTTCGGGCCGGCAGCAGCAGCGCCTTGCGACCAGCCCCCCGTCTCGCGAATGTTTGCGAAAACCAGATCGCCTGCGAAACCGAGTTCCTCGGCGACCTCGCCGAAAAGCGGCGCCTGTTGCGTGCAGCTGATGGTGACTGCTCCGCCGCTGCTCAGGGCGCTGCGCACCCGGTCGAGCTCCGCGCCACAGAACTGGTCCCCCGCCTCGACCCGTGCGCCCGGGCATCCGCGGGCGACGCTGGCGCCGAAGCCCGGCATGCTCCGCTCGCAGGAGCAGACCAGGACCGTGGGTTGTTTGGCCAGGCTCATTCCGACTCCCGTGGCATCTTCCTTGCCCACGCGGTAGCGCCTCTTCCTTGGAAGTATTATAAAGACATTACAGTCGCCGTCATCAAAATATGGATCGGCACTATGCGCCCATCTGTCAGCGACCTCCAACTGCCACCGCCTTACAGCCTCGTGCCGCTGAGAGAGGCTGGCGACGCCTTCGCGCATGCCTGCGCGATCGCGGCAGAGGAAGGCGCAGGCACGCTCGCCTGGGTGCGCCGCTACGATCTGGCCGAATTCGCCGTGGTGCTTGAGCCTGAGGAGCCCCTGGAGGAAGCGCGTCGCGCGATCTATGCAGGCATGAACGCGCTCGCCGATGCGCTTGCCGTCCATGCTCCGCCGTCGCGGCCCATCACCTTCGACTGGCCAGGCACTATTCGCGTCGACGGAGTTCTCGTCGGCGGCGCCCGCCTGGGCTGGCCGGAAGGGGCACGGGAGCACGAAATCCCCGACTGGCTCGTCTTCTCAGGCATGATCCGCACTGCCGTCATCCGCGCCGACGAACCCGGTCTGCGTCCGCTGCTTGGCGCGCTTGACGAACTAGGCTTCGCTGCGCTCGATGCCGGTGAGATCGTTGCGAGCTTCTCCCGCCATCTGATGGCCGCATTACACGAATGGAGCGACACCGGCTTCGGTTCGATCGCCAGCCGCTGGCTCGACCGGCTGCCCCGAAAGGGCGATGAGCATACAGAGCTTGCCGGTAACGGAGATCTACTGATTTCCCATATGGCCTCTCAAAGGCTTGGCGAGCGAAAAAGGCTGGCCGAAGCGCTTGCCAGGCCTTCCTGGCTCGATCCGAGGACGGGAACGCCATGGATTTGAAGCTGCCGCGAACGATCCGTCTCGATGCTTCGGACACGTTTGTCTATTCGCGCGCTGCAGGACCAGGCGAATGGGCGGTGACCGGCACCTTCCTGTTCTTCGGCGCCGATACCGCCACGCTTTCCGGCAAGGATCGGCAGGCGTTCCGCGCCGGGTTCCTCGGCATTGACAGCTTCGGCTGGTCCACCCTCGTCGTGGTCACGGACGCGACCGCGCTTGACCGCGCGGCAGCCGTCGATCGGCTGGCCGAGCAGCTTGTGGTGCGATGCGGTGCGCCGGACATCGAAACGGCGCGCGTCGCCGCCGAAGAGGAGATCGCCTTCGCGCAATCGCTGTGCGACCACCCGCCGAACACGCTGATTGGGGTCAACCGCACCAGCGAACAGGCCGGCATCCGAGAGTCGTTCCGCACCCTGCATCGTAAGGCGAGCCGGCTGGAGCCGGCAACGGCATTCCGCTTCGTCGAAATCGAGGGTGAAGACGCGTCGACGGAAAAGTTCGATCTCTTTGCATTCGCCGGGAGGCAGAAGTGAAGGATTTCTGGATTTCCTCCGGTCATCACCTTCTCGACAGAGATGAGGCCGGGCGCCTGCTCGTGACCGACTCCTTTCTGAAGGCATATTTTGCCCGGCCAGAGCTTCTCCCCCCCGAATCCGCCTGCCCGGCGGAGTTGCGCCTGCATCACGAACTTTTGATGCATCATCCGCGCCGGCCGGTCGCAAAGGAGGAGATCGCCGCCTTGGAGGATCCGGATGCGCGCGAGAACTGGCAGTTCATGATTGCCTTTCGCGATCATGTGCTGGCCGCTCCCTCACTCGAAGCCGCATACCTCGCGCTGGCGCGCGGCTCGGCGGAAAATATCCCCCCGCTGTTCATGAACCAGCTTGCCCAGGTCGTGCTGCGCAATGCGCTGGACGGTCAGCATGACGCCTGCGTTCTGCGAGCCGCCGAGCTGTTTTATCGGCCGCAACGCGTGACGTCTCACGAGGGGGCTGTGCTTCTCGCCGATGCCGAAACAATCGAACTGCATGAACAGAACCGCCATGCCTCGCCGCTCCTCAACATGCTTGGTGGTCCAGCTGTCACGGAACTCGAGATACTCGACGATAAGAATCCCGAGAGTTACTTCGCCAGGAGCGACGCTTTCGATATGGTGCTCAAGCTCGGCAGCGCCCGGAGTCCGGCCCGGCGCGGCCTCGCGACCGCAATGGAGATCTGGATTCGCCATCTTGTTGCAGTGGGCGTGGAGATCGAGCCGGTGGAGCGGATCGAGGACGAGGACTGGGCCTGGTTCGTCGGCCTCGACGCCGAAGCGACCCGCATCGGCAATACGCTCTGGGCCGGCGGCGAACTCGACGCGGAGACAGCAAAGCGCGTCGTTGCACTATTCCGGCTCAGCTTTTCCGACACAGGCGAAGTTCAGCCGGCAGTGGGCGCCAGGCCCGTCTGGCTCATAATGGCCATGACCGCCGACCGAACGATCCGCATGAAGCCGCAGAACCTCATCGCAGGCCTGCCGTTTCGCGCCCCGGGGACGGTGAATTAGGAGGTTTGGTGCCATGGTGCGGGAGACTGCGGAAGTCGGGGTGATCGTCGAGCGACGGGCTCTGAACAGCCCGTGGGTCGACCATGTCTGGGTGCCCGTGGCCGTGTTGGCGGGCGCGCCGTGCGCGGCGCCATGGTCAGTGCTGCACGAATCCGACGGCCTGACGCGTTTCTATGCCGGAACTTTCAAGCTCGAGCTCTTCGGGTGCGACACGGGCATGTACCGGGACAACCTCCGTTCGGGGCGGCCTAGCCTCTGGATCGCGCTCCGGTCGAGCCCTGCTCCACCCGGAGTTGTGCTGCACCTGGTGACCGCTGACCCTTTCGAAGGCGAGTCGCTGACAGAAGCTGGCCCCGACATCATCGAGGCCGTGCCTATGCCGATCGAGCTTCAGCAATGGGTGGCCGCCTTCATCGAGACGCATCACGTTGAGCGTCCCTTCATCAAGCGCAAGCGCGATCGGGCGGACAGCAATGCCCTGGCGAGGCGCGGTCCTCGCTCCGGAACGATGGATGATGCCGAATGAGCGCGGGAAATGACAATGTCTTCGCCCGCTGGTCGCGCCGAAAACAGGCGGCGCGTTACAGCGCGACTGCGGAGCCGCAGAAGGATCAGCTTGCGCCTGACGAAGCTGTGGCGCCAGCGGGTGTTGGGGAGCAGCTTGCACGAGCAATTGCGGAGCCGGAGGCCGCCGAGCCTGCCGAGCCCCTCCCCCGTGTTGAGGATTTGACCGCCGAAAGCGACCTTTCAGCCTTCCTGCGCAAAGGCGTGCCCAAGATGTTGAAGCGCGCCGCATTGCGCAGGATGTGGTCGCTCGATCCGGCAATTCGTGATC
>NZ_RZSX01000595.1:0-4096 GCF_004023105.1 Mesorhizobium sp. M5C.F.Ca.IN.020.32.2.1
GTGGTGGTGACAGTCGCCATCCTGGCGTCGATGTTCGTGTCGCTGACACTGACGCCGATGCTGTGCTCGCGGCTTTTATCGGTGTCGAAGGCCGAGCGTGAAGCAGCGCAGGGCGGAGATCACAGGCACAATTTCTTCATGCGAGGCTATGACTGGCTGCTGACCTTCTGCCTGCGGCACAGTTTCCTGGTTTTTCTCGTCTTTATCGGAACGGCCGCACTGACGGTCTGGCTGATCCAGACCTCGCCGAAGGGCTTCTTCCCGCAGGAGGATATCGGCCAGATTTCGGTGACGACCACCGCGCGCCAGGACATTTCGTTCGACGCCATGGTGAAGCTGCAGGGGCAAGTGGCTGATGTCTTCACCCATTCACCCTATGTCTCGCATGGAGGGTGGTCGCTAGGCGGCGGAGACAACGCGCTCAACCAGGGCCGGCTCTATGTGCAATTGAAGGACAAGGACCAGCGCCCCGATATCGACAAGGTGCTCTCGGATCTGCGGCGGCAGCTGGCCAATGTTCCCGGCATCGAAACTTTCATGCAGCCGGTGCAGAATCTGCGGCTCGGCGCGCGCGCTTCGGCCAGCGCCTATCAGCTCGTCGTGCAGGGCCTCGACATCGGCGCGGCTGACAGCTGGGCGCAGAAGCTCACCGACGCGATGGCCGCTGACCATAGCGCCTTCACCGACGTCACCAATGATTTGCAGAACAACGCCTTGCAGGCGTCGCTGGTGGTCGACCGCGACAAGGCGGCGACGCTCGGCATCGACACCGATACGCTGCGCTCCAGCCTCTATGGCGGTTTCGGCACCGAGCAAGTGTCGACCATCTTCGGTTCGGCCGACAGCTATGAGGTGATCATGGAGCTCGACCCGAGGATCGAGTGGTCGCCAGAAAGGATGCTGGCGATCAAGGTGAGGACGGCCAGCGGCAGCCTGGTGCCGCTCGGCGCTTTCGCCAGTGTCGATCGGACCGCCGGCGCCTTGACCGTCAATCAGCTCGGCCAGCTTCCGGCGGTGACCATCTCCTACAATCTGCCGCAGGGCGTCGCGCTCGATGACAGCGTGACCCACATCAATGCGCTGAAGGAAAAGATCGGAATGCCGGCGACGATCTCGACCACTTTTTCGGGCACGGCGAAAACGTTCCAGGATTCGCTCGCCAACCAGGGCCTGCTGATCGGCGGCGCGATCCTGACCATCTACATCGTCCTCGGCATCCTCTACGAGAGCTTCATCCATCCCCTCACCATCCTGACCGGACTGCCGTCGGCCGTGCTCGGCGCACTGGTGGCGTTGCGGCTTGCGGGCATGGACCTGTCGGTGATCGCGGTCATCGGCATCCTGATGCTGATCGGCCTCGTCAAGAAGAACGGCATCATGATGATCGACGTTGCGCTCGAACTCAGGCGCGAGGGGATGTCGCCGCTCGATTCCATCCACAAGGCCTGCCTGATGCGCTTTCGTCCGATCATGATGACGACGCTGGCGGCGCTGATGGGCACGATCCCGATCGCGCTCGGGACCGGCGCCAGCGCGGAACTGCGCCAGCCGCTCGGCGTTGCGGTGGTCGGCGGCCTGGTCGCTTCGCAAGCGCTGACGCTGTTCGTCACGCCGGTCATCTATGTCTACATGGAGCATTTTTCCGGCTGGCTTCTCGGGCTGTGGCCGCAGCGTCGGGACGAGCAGCTACCGGTCGAAACCGTCGACCAGCCGTCGCTGTTCGAGGACGGAGAAGAGTTGCAGGGCGAGCCGCAAAAGGCGGCTGCAGAGTAAAGCCCGATGGATTTCACTGGCCCAAGCCGTGACGCTTGCCGCCGGCGGCTCGCGATCGTAATTTGACGCCCATGTCCCATGATCACGACCACGACAACGAGCTTGATCCTTTTGCCGCCCGGGTGCGCGCGCTGGAGACGATCCTTACCCAGAAAGGGCTGATCGATCCGGCCGCCATCGACGTGATCGTCGACACCTACGAGACAAAAATCGGCCCGCGCAACGGCGCCAAGGTGGTGGCGAAGGCCTGGGTCGATGCTGACTTTGCTGCCTTGCTGAAACGCGACGCGACGGTGGCGATTGGCTCGCTCGGCTACACCGGACGGCAAGGTGAGCATATGCAGGCTGTCTTCAACACGGTTGACACGCACAACCTCGTCGTCTGCACGCTGTGCTCGTGCTACCCGTGGTCGGTGCTCGGCCTGCCGCCGGTCTGGTATAAGGCGCCGCCCTATCGTTCGCGTGCAGTGATCGATCCGCGCGGCGTGCTCGAAGAATTCGGGCTGACCTTGCCGTTAACGACCAAAATCCGGGTGTGGGACTCTACTGCCGAGCTCCGCTATCTGGTCGTGCCGACGCGGCCGAAGGGCACCGAGGACTGGAGCGAGGAGCGGCTGGCGGATCTGGTGACGCGCGACGCGATGATCGGCACCGGACTGGCCGGGGCGCCGAAATGAACGGGCCGCAGGATCTCGGCGGACAGATGGGGTTCGGGCCGGTCGCGCCTGAGAAGGACGAGCCCTATTTCCATGCCGCCTGGGAAAGGCGTGCACTGGGCGTGACGCTGTGCGCTGGCGCGATGGGGGCGTGGAACATCGACGAGAGCCGGCATGCGCGGGAGTCGCTGCATCCAGCCGACTACTATGCCTCCAGCTACTACGAGATCTGGATCAAGGCGCTGGAAACCTTGCTCAAGCGGCATGGCTTCGTCAGCGATCGCGATTTGGTCGCGGGCAAGGCAGTCGATCCAGCGGTGGCGCCCAAAAGGGTGCTGAAGGCGGAAAACGTGCTGGCGGTGCTGGCCAAGGGCGGCCCATGCGACCGGCCGATCGCCACCCCGGCTCGGTTCAAGGCGGGCGACCTCGTGCGGACGAAGAATTTTCATCCGACCGGCCATACGCGGCTGCCGCGCTACGCACGCGGCAAGCAAGGCGCCGTCGAGGCGGTGCGCGATGGTTTTGTCTTTCCCGACACCAACGCGCATGGGCAAGGCGAAAACCCGCAATGGGTCTATACGGTGGTTTTTGAGGGTGCGGAAATCTGGGGCGAGGGCGCCGACCCGACGCTGACCGTGTCGATCGACGCCTGGGAAAGCTATCTTGAACCGGCGTGAGGCGAAGTCAGTCACCGCGCTGCCGGCCGGCGTCGATGCGCCGGTTTTTGCCGAGCCATGGCAAGCGGAAGCCTTCGCCATGACGGTCGCGCTGCACGACAAGGGCCTGTTCTCTTGGAGCGAATGGGCGGACGCCTTGTCCGCCGAGGTCAAGAAGCCGGGTGCCGCGAGCGATGGCCATGATTATTACGAGCACTGGCTGGCAGCACTGGAAAAGTTGCTGTCGGCCAAAGGCGTCGCCGGGAAGAGCGATGTCGATACGCTTGCCGCTGCCTGGGAACGCGCCGCGCACGCAACGCCCCATGGCAAGCCGATCCTGCTGGAGAACGATCCCAGCCGGACCGAAGGTCGTGGCGGCCCGACCGGTTAGGTCGTGGCGGCTCGACTTTGTTCCCTTTACGTTCCGACCTCTGCCTGATAACTTGCGTCATTGTCGGCGGTAGGCCCGCCACTGATGAGCTTAGTGCCGGTAGTCGTCGGCCTTGTCTTTCCCTCGCGAATCCGGTCTCTCGCGCTGATGGAATTCTCTCCTCAACAGGACGATGCGCTGAAAGCGGTCGCCACCTGGCTCAAGACCGGAAAGCCGCAGCTCTTCCGGCTGTTCGGCTTTGCCGGTACCGGCAAGACGACGCTGGCGCGCTATTTTGCCGAGCATGTCGACGGCCAGGTGCAGTTCGCCGCCTTCACCGGTAAGGCGGCGCAGGTGCTGCGTTCCAAGGGCGCGGTCAATGCCCGCACCATCCATTCGCTGATCTACCGGCCGAAGGGCGAGGAGACGGTAGCGGACGAGGTGACCGGCAAGACTTCGATGTCGCCGACCTTCTCGCTCAACCGGCAGAGCCCGATCTCGCGGGCGAAGCTCGTGGTCATAGACGAATGTTCGATGGTCGACGAACAGCTCGGCCGCGACCTGATGAGTTTCGGCACGCCGATCCTCGTTCTCGGCGATCCCGGGCAGTTGCCCCCGATCTCGGGCGGCGGCTTCTTCAC
>NZ_RZSX01000596.1:0-4088 GCF_004023105.1 Mesorhizobium sp. M5C.F.Ca.IN.020.32.2.1
TGCCAAGCACCTTCGCGCTCGCCTTGGCGATCGGCTCAAGCGAGAATTCGGGCGACGGTCCATCCTTGGGCCGGCCGAAATGGGCAAGCAGGATGACCTTGGCGCCCTTGCCGGAAAGCTCGGCGATGGTGGGCGCGATGCGCTCGATGCGGGTGGCGTCGGTCACCTTGCGGTCGGCGACGGGAACGTTAAGGTCGACGCGCACCAGCACACGCTTGCCGTCGATGTTGCCGATGTCGTCCAGTGTCTTGAAGCCGGCCATGCTGTTCCCTTTCGCGAAAAATCGCCGGGACCTTACCCCGCATCAACGATGATGCAAGACCTGCAATGGTGCTACGCGGAAAATATGACACGGCATGTGTCGGGAGCAGTCAGCCCTCGTCGGTTGCCCTTTCCACCACCGGCTGTGGAGACCGTTCCGCGTCGTCCGGCGCCTCGGCACTCTGCTTTTTGATCCGCTTGCGCCAATTGCGCACAAAGCCAGCGACGCGGTCGGCGATCTCGCCAGCACTCAGGAACACCGGCACCCGTGCCACCGGCGCGGTCGGCTCGAGGGAAAGACCGAGGCCAGTGATCTTGCCTTTGTCGTCGACATCGCGGACGATCAGCTCGATCGGACCAATCAGCACGCGGTCAGCATATTCGGCATGACCGCCGAGCCGCTCCGTCACCAGGTCGCCGACGGTCAGCTTGCGTTCCTCCTCGGTCAGGCCCGGCGCGTAAGCGGCTTCAAGTTCCGCGGCGGAGCGCGCCGGATCGACGGCGAAGGCGCCGAAGAAGTCCGCGTCCTCGGGATCGACCACGGCCCGGCTGGCGAACAGCTTGTCGAGCAGGGCTGGATAGCGATCCGGCACGAAAATGTAGACATGGTCGCCGGCGGCGAGCCTGCCCATGTCCTGGAAGCGCATCGAGCGCCCGTCGCGCAGCACCAGCGACGGCCGCGCCCAGCGCGGAATGCGCTCGCCGCGCGCCACCGGGCTGCCGGGTGCTACGCGATAGGCCAGAAGCTCGTGGTGGGCGGAGCCCGGCAATTCGAGTTCGACCTTGTCCAACGGGCCTAGGCGGGCCGGCACGATCAGGCCGAGGCGGCGTGCCAGCGGTCCGACGGTCCATCCCTGGATGACCAGCGACACCAGCACGACGATGAAGGCGGTGTTGAAGATGAGACGGCCGTTCTCAAGCCCGCCAAGCAGCGGCGTGATGGCGAGCAGGATCGACACGGCGCCGCGCAGACCCACCCATGAGACGAAGGCGACTTCCGGGCGCGGCAGACGGAACGGCATCAGGCAAAGCCAGACGGCAACTGGCCGCGCCACGAATATCAGGAACAGGCCCAGCAGCACCGCCGGCAGCAGGATCGCCGGAAATTGCGAGGGCGTCGCGAACAGGCCGAGGACCAGGAACATGATGATCTGTGCCAGCCACGACATGCCGTCCTGGAAGCGCTTGAGGATGGTGACGGCGCGAATGTCGGAATTGCCGGCAATAAGGCCGGCAATATAGACCGCCAGAAAACCGGAGCCGCCAATGGCGCCGGCGGCGGCGAACACCATCAGCGACAGCGTCAGCACGAAGATCGGCAGCAGCCCATGGTCGAGATTGAGCCGGTCGACAAGACGCACGATGGCGAGGCCGCCGAAAATGCCGACGATGGCGCCAAGCCCCATATTGAGAAGGAAGCCGAGGACGAGATCCGTAACCAGCACCCTGGCCTCGGGACTGGAGTTGGCGGCGATGATCTCGACCAGGCTAATGGTCAGGAAGATTGCGATTGGGTCATTGGTGCCGGATTCCACCTCGAGCGTGGAACGCACGCGTTCGCGCAAATTGATCTCGCCGGCGCGCAACAGGAAGAACACTGCTGCCGCGTCGGTCGAGGCGACAGCAGCCCCGAGCAGGAAGGATTCCAGCCAGCTGAGATCGAGCAGATAATAGGCGACGACGCCGAACAGGCCAGTGGTCAAAAGGACGCCGATGGTCGCCAGCGACAGTGCCGGTCCGGCCGCCTGGCGCAAGGCGTTGAGCGGCGTGCCGAAACCGGAATCGAACAGGATGACGGCCAGCGCCAGTGAGCCGGCAAAATAAGCCAGCCGCGCATTGTCGAATTGGATGCCGAGGCCGTCGGTTCCCGTGGCCAGGCCGATGCAGAGAAACAGCAGCAAGAGAGGGGCGCCGAAGCGGAAGGCGATCAGGCTCGAAAACGCGGCGGCGACGACCAGTGCGGCGCCGACCAGCGTCACGAGATAGATCGCATGCTCCATCCGCCAATTGCCCCTCGAATTCGTGTTCCTCTCGCTTTACGGGAGAGTGAGGCGAAGACATGACCGGTGCAAGGCGTGAGGGTGGTTTTTTGCCCTATGCCGCTGATTATTGAGTGTTTTGGTGTTCTAGGCGCTGTCTTGCCAAACAAACCGTTAGAGCGTCGTTTGCGCATTCAGAAGGGCGCTGGGCGCTCTCATGAAAACGCCCGGACAGAGCCGGGCGTTTTCGAAGTCGCGAGAAGATGGTTCTGCGATCAGGCGATGGTCTTGCCGAAGGCGACTGCGGTGTCGGCCATGCGGTTGGAAAAACCCCATTCATTATCGTACCAGGACAGCACCGAAACGAAGTTGCCGTCCATGACCTTGGTCTGGTCGAGCGCCATGATCGAGGAATGCGGATCGTGGTTGAAGTCGATCGACACGTTCGGGTGATGGGTAACGGCGAGGATGCCCTTCAGCTTGCCGTTGGAGGCGGCGATCACCGCCTCGTTGATCTCCTGCACGGTCGTCGGCCGCTTGGCGATGAACTTGAAATCGACAACCGAGACGTTCGGGGTCGGCACGCGAATGGAGATGCCGTCGAGCTTGCCCTTGAGATCGGGCAGCACCAGGCCGATCGCCTTGGCCGCACCGGTCGAAGTCGGGATCTGCGACAGGGCCGCGGCGCGGGCGCGGTAGAGATCCTTATGCATGGTGTCCAGCGTCGGCTGGTCGCCGGTGTAGGAGTGGATCGTCGTCATCATGCCCTTCTCGATGCCGACGGCCTTATGCAGCACGGCTGCCAGCGGTGCCAAGCAGTTGGTAGTGCAGGAGGCGTTCGAGATGACGATGTGATCCGTGGTCAGCTTGTCATGGTTGATGCCATAGACGACAGTGAGGTCGGCGCCCTCCGCCGGCGCCGAGACGAGGACGCGCTTGGCGCCGGCGGTCAGATGCGCGGCGGCCTTGTCGCGGGCGGTGAAGATGCCGGTGCATTCGAGCGCAATATCGATGCCGAGCTCGTTCCACGGCAACTGCGTCGGGTCCTTGATCGCGGTGACCTTGAATTTTTCGGTGCCGACGGTGATCTGGTCACCGTCAACCGTCACTTCATGCGGGAAGCGGCCATGCACGCTGTCGAAGCGTAGCAGATGCGCGTTGGTTTCGACCGGGCCGAGGTCGTTGACGGCGACAACGTCGATGTCCTTGCGGCCGGATTCGTGGATGGCGCGCAGGATGTTGCGGCCGATGCGGCCGAATCCGTTGATGGCAACTCTGACGGTCATTTTTCTCTCCCTGGGAGTTGGAGGCCGAAGATCAAGTCCGCAGCTTCATAACGGCGGGCTGGCAAAGAATCCAGCCGTCGATGGGTTGGATTTAAGTCCACAGACGGAGGCTGCCCGCAAAACCATTATGCGCGGTTTCGCGGGTGCCTGGCTTTTACTCGCCGTGCAGGCGGGCTTCAGCCGCCTTCACCGTCGCTTCGGCGGTGATGCCGAAATGCGGATAGAGCTGTTCGATCGTGCCAGAGGCGCCGAAGCCGGTCATGCCGATGAAGATGCCGTCGGCGCCAATGAAATAATCCCAGCCTTGGCGGATGCCGGCTTCGATCGCGATCTTGATCGGCGCGTTGCCGATCGTCTTCTTGCGATAGTCGGCGCTCTGCTTGTCGAACAATTCGAAACACGGGACCGAGACGACGCGGGTCGGATGGCCGTGCTTTTCGAGCGCCTCGCGCGCCGCCAGCGCGATTCCGACCTCGGAGCCCGAAGCGAAGATCGTCACCGCCGCATCGCCATTGGCGCGAGCCAACTCATACGCGCCCTGGCGGCTGAGGTTTTCCGCAAC
>NZ_RZSX01000597.1:0-4087 GCF_004023105.1 Mesorhizobium sp. M5C.F.Ca.IN.020.32.2.1
CTGTGACCCTGTTCCTCAGCCTGAAGGCGGGCGTCGCAGGTGCCTAAACCCCAAAGTGTGGATCCGGAGGTCTCCCGAGCGAAGTTTGATCGGGAGATCGGCCGGTTCCGGCCATATGCTGATGTCTATCGGGCTCAGGGCTGCTTCTTGATCGAGGCGACTTTTCCGCGCGCTTTCTTCATTTTCGCCAGCCCCAAGTTAAAGCCACGGGTGGTCAGCGCAGCGAGCGAGGTCGACTTCACCGACTACGACTTAAGACCACCGTCCGTGGTCTTCGTCGATCCGTTTACGCGTGATCCGATTGCCCGGAAAGATCTATACCTGAAAATGCTTAGACGTCCGCCGCTGCCCGGAACGCCGCCGGAGATGATAGGAGCTCTCATCCAGCAGAACGCCGTGCCGCTGACGGACTTCATCCAGGCCAACAGTCCCGAGGACGAACCATTCCTGTGCATGGCGGGCGTCCGGGAATACCACGACAATCCAGCCCATTCAGGTGATCCATGGCTACTTCATCGGGGTTCTGGCGAAGGCTGTTTGGCCTTCATCCTGGACAAGATCATCAAGTACGGAATCGTTCCTATAGAGCAGTTGCAGATTCAACTCCAACCGACAATCGTAGGAATGGTGGTATCCCCTCAGGCGATACAAGAATGACTGGTTTGAGAGATGTAACGATCGTGACTCTCCCGCGCGGCTGCATCTCGACCACGCATGGGCATCTGCGCTCAGTTGGTCGCGAGGGCAATGAGGGGATGGCACTTTGGGTCGGCGTTCAGGAAGACCGGCACTTTGCCGTAACAGAGACGGTTATCCCGGCGCAGCGTCACATTCGAACAAACGATGGCGTTTGCGTGATCGTTGCGGCCGAAGAACTGCACCGGCTCAATGTCTGGCTCTACAAAAGCGGCCTGAAACTCTTGGCCCAGATTCACAGCCATCCGGGCCGCGCCTACCATTCGACGACGGACGACGCTTATGCGGTTGCTACCACGGTTGGGTGTCTGTCGCTGGTGGTGCCGAATTTCGCCCGCGAGCCTTTCGATTTTGCTCGGGTCGCCGCCTATCGGCTTGACGAAAAGGCCAAATGGAATGCGCTCCCTCCCGCGGCACTGTCGCGAATGATCATGATATCGAGTTGAACAATGGCATTCGCTAACTTCATCGATCGCGCCGCCACGGCGGCATCTCAGGTCCTGGCCGATTTTCATCTGGGAGACTTCAAAGCAGCTCTTGAAAAGCAGGTCGTGGCAGTCGCCTTCGACCATCAGGCCGCTTCCTGCGCCGAAGGCCAGGCGACATTAGATCTTGCGGTGAGATTGCTCGCTAGGCTCTACCCGGTTCTGGCGATACTCCCGCTGGACAGCGCGGCGAGCTCTCAAGCCCAAGCGCTGGAGCGCTTGGCAAAGTCGATCAATCCAAAAGTCGGCATCCGGCGTTCCGGCAAGTCTGCCACCGTCTGCGTCGTTGCAGGGGTAACGCGCCCATCACTCCGGTGCCCGATCTTTTTCGTGGGATCGGACGGTTGGGCGGCAAAGCTGTCGCGTACGGACCCGGTGGGCTCTGGCCCAAGTCTGCTGCCTTATGGAGCTGGCGCCGCCAGTTGCTTCGGCGCCGCCAACGTCTTTCGAACTATCTTCGCCGCCCAGTTGACCGGCGCCGAGTTGGACGAAACCATCGACCTCTCGCTATGCAGCTACGACAAGACCAAAGCCGGGGAGGCTGGCCCGATCGACTTTCCAGTCGACCTTGGCGAAACCCACCTCGTTGGGCTCGGTGCGATAGGCCATGGCTCGCTTTGGGCGCTAGCGAGACAACCCGATCTCAAGGGTCGTCTGCATGTAATCGATCACGAAGCGATCGAACTCTCAAACCTGCAGCGCTACGCATTGGCCGGCCAGGCGGAGATTGGTATGTCCAAGGCGGTTCTTGCAGCCACCGCCCTTAGATCGACTGCCCTTGAGGTCGAGGCGCACCCTCTGACGTGGGCAGAATATGTTGCGCGCCGGGGCAATTGGGTCTTCGACCAAGTGGGTGTGGCGCTTGACACCGCCGCCGACCGTCTGGCTGTCCAAGGTGCACTGCCGCGATGGATCGCAAACGCTTGGACGCAGGAGCACGATCTCGGTATCTCCCGGCATGGTTTCGATGACGGCCAGGCTTGCCTTTGTTGCATGTACCTGCCATCCGGAAAATCCAAGGACGAGCACCAGCTGATTGCCGAGGAACTCGGAATACCGGAAGCACACGAGCAGGTGAAAACGCTCCTGCAGACCAATGCCGGAGTTCCCAACGACTTTGTAGTTCGCGTGGCTACAGCGATGGCTGTGCCGTTTGAACCGCTAGCCCCGTTTGTCGGCCAGCCCCTGCGCTCCTTTTATCAGCAGGCTATCTGCGGCGGTCTGGTGTTCCAGCTTAGCGAAGGAAGTCGCCGCGTTCGAACTGTCGTTCCGATGGCCTTTCAGTCGGTGCTTGCCGGGATTATGCTTGCCGCGGATTTGGTCAAACATAGTGCGGGGTTTCCCATGAGCCCGACGACGAGCACTCGGGTGAATCTTCTGCGCCCCCTTGGCTCTCACTTGCACGATCCGAAGGCCAAGGACTCCAGCGGCCGCTGCATCTGTAGCGACGACGATTTCATTGCCGCTTACAGGCGCAAATACGGCGAGCCCGTTGATCAGGTAAGCGATGTCTCGGCCGCCTAAGCAGACGCGCACCTCTCCGTGGACGCAGGGGGCGCGGCTTGTGGGCGTGACCATGGGCGCCATTATGACACGCTTGGCCCGCTCCTTTGCCCGCCTATCGTCCTCCGCGCATGATCCCTGACACCTCCTTGCCGACGTGATGATCCAGCACCAGCCGCCATGGCACCAGAGGCTGGTCAAACCTCCGTTGTTGGCCGGTTTGGACAGTGCTGCATCAGGTCTCGACCGACGTCTCGACAGTCAGGGCTGCTTCGACGGGTGTGAAGATGTCAACATCGACCCCAGGCGCCCGAATCGTCACAATCAGGGCGTACCGAGCCAGAGCGTCGACGCGTTCCAGGTAAGGCTTCTCCTTCCACCAGCCCCCGACCGGGAACACGCCGATCGCGTCACGCTCGGCGAGATCGGCGGCGCTGCCCGACCAGAAATCGGCGTGCAACGAGCCGCGATCGCGGAAGGTGCCGAGCAGCCACTCTTCTCCGCCTCCAGCAGGCGCCCCTTCCTCCTCGTCCCGAGCGGCCTGATTGATGCGGGCTCGGAATTCGTCGACTGTCTCGGTCGCTGACTTTACTCTGAACCGAAGACCATGGGACGCGTAACGATGCCGGCGGGTCCATCCGCGTTCACCGGGGTTGGGTTCGATGAAATAGGACAGCGTGACGCGGAGCTCGACCTGGGCAGCGCCGAGCGCCGCGAGCTGCTCCTTCGGCCAAGGCAGGCGATGCAGCTTCATGTCACGCGTTTTGGCAGCCGCGCCGCCCTCGCGCTGGAAAGGCTGAAGCTCATCTTCAACGATAAGCGTGAGGTCGTTCACCGTTGACAGAAGCGCGCGCCCAAGATCTGGCACGCCATAACCATAGCGCCGCACGAGCGCCTGGATCTCGCCCTTCGCTCCGTTGCACGCATCGATGCGTGCGCGCATCGCCGGAGTCCATTCGGCCGAGTGGACGATCAGGGCGCGAACCGTTTCAGGCCACAGCTCGGGGCGCGCTGATAGAATTAGTCCCGCCATCCGTGCGGCATGGGCCGTTGCCGCGCTCGTATCTCCGAGGGTGGTGAAGTGGCGCAGTTCGGGTCGATAGAAAGTGGTCAATATCTGCAGATCGTCGATCGGCTCGCCAGGCAACACACCGTCATGGGCGAGATTGCCGCCTTCGAAGACGACCTCGGGCTTCACCGGCCACTGCCTGTCCCAAACGACCGAAGTGCGACTGCGCGGCGAGAGCTCGCCGACCGGCGCGATCGGAGCGTAGCCCGCAAAGTCGGTGTCAATGATATCGACCTTTTCTGTGAAAGCGCCGACCGTCAGCGCATTCCAGGCCTGAGAAGGATCATCGACTGCTTCCAGATCGTTGCGCGTCAAATGCTCGGCCGGCATGAGG
>NZ_RZSX01000598.1:0-4082 GCF_004023105.1 Mesorhizobium sp. M5C.F.Ca.IN.020.32.2.1
CATTGACGCCGGGCGCGCTGGTCACCGCCAACCAGGAAACGGTGCTGACCACCATTCGCGCGCTCGATCCGATCAATGTCGACGTTACGCAGTCGAGCAACAACCTGCTCAATCTGCGCCAGGCGATCAACGAAGGCCGGCTGAAATTCAGCGGGACCAATGTCAGCGTCAAGCTGAAGCTCGACAACGGCACCATCTACGCGCAGAACGGCAAGCTGGAATTCGCCGGCGCCAATGTCGACCAGTCGACCGGCACCTTCGCGCTCAGAGCCCAGTTCCCCAATCCCGACCGGCTGCTCTTGCCCGGCATGTATGTGCGCGCCATCGTCGAGGAAGGCGTCGCCCAAAACAGTTTCCTGGTGCCGCAGCGCGGCGTCAGCCGCAATGCCAAGGGCGAGGCGACGGCAATGGTCGTCAATGCCGAAGGCAAGGTCGAAACGCGCGTGCTCGCCGTGCGCAACAGCGTCGGCAACAACTGGCTGGTGGATTCCGGCGTCGGCGATGGCGACCGCGTCATCGTCGAGGGCATGCAGCTCGTGCGCCCCAGTGGCGATGCAACCGCGGTCGAAGTGACGATCGACGAGGCGACCGGAGAGATCGAGGAGCGTCAATCCTCGGCCGCGCCCGCTCCCATGCAAGCAGCCGAAAGCAGCCAGAAACCGGCGCAAGGCGCCTCAAGCAACAACTGAGGCACATCATGTCCGCGTTTTTCATCAACCGGCCAATCTTTGCCTGGGTGATCGCCATCGTGATCTTGCTGGGCGGCCACTTGGCGCTGCAATCGCTGCCGATCTCGCAGTATCCGCAGATCGCGCCGACCACGGTGAGCATCAGCGCCACCTATCCCGGCGCCGACGCCCAGACCGTCGAGAACTCGGTGACCAAGGTCATCGAACAGGGCATGACCGGTATCGACAATCTCGACTATATGACGGCGACGTCGACCTCGACCGGAGAGGCCTCCATCACGCTGACCTTCACCAGCGGCGCGAACGCGGACACCGCCCAGGTTCAGACGCAGAACAAGCTGCAGCTCGTGCAGTCGCAGCTGCCGCAGGTGGTCCAGAACAACGGCATCACCGTCTCCAAATCCTCGACCGGCTTCCTGATGGTCATCGGCTTCGTCTCCAGCGATGGCAAGATGAACTCGACCGATCTCGCCGACTATGTCGACGCCACCGTCAACGACACGCTGAAGCGCGTCGAGGGTGTCGGCACGACGCAGCTTTTCGGCTCGGGCTATGCCATGCGCATCTGGCTCGATCCGGACAAGCTCGCCAAATATGCCTTGATGCCGAGCGACGTGGCCTCGGCGATCGAGGCGCAGAACACGCAGGTCTCGGCCGGCCAGCTCGGCGGCCTGCCGGCGCGCAAGGGCCAGCAGCTCAATGCCACGGTGACGGCCAAGAGCCGGCTGCAGACCGCCGAACAGTTCCGCAACATCATCCTGAAGAGCCAGACCGACGGCTCGCTGGTCCGCCTCAACGATGTCGCCACCGTCGAGCTCGGCGCCGAAAGCTATACGACGCAAGCCCACTACAATGGCAAGCCGGGGGCGGGCGTCGCCGTCAGCCTGGCGACCGGCGCCAACGCCATCAACACCGCCGAGGCCGTGCGCACGACGATCAACCGCCTGAGCTCGACCCTGCCGCAAGGCGTCGAGGTCGTCTATCCCTACGACACCTCGCCCTTCGTGCGGCTGTCGATCGAGGAGGTGGTCAAGACGCTTGCCGAGGCGATCGTGCTGGTGTTCCTAGTGATGTTCGTCTTCCTGCAGAACCTGCGCGCCACCATCATCCCGACGATCGCCGTGCCGGTGGTGCTGCTCGGCACGTTCGGTGTGCTGTCGCTGTTCGACTATTCGATCAACACGCTGACCATGTTCGCCATGGTGCTCGCCATCGGCCTGCTCGTCGACGACGCCATCGTCGTCGTCGAGAATGTCGAACGCGTGATGCAGGAGGAGGGCCTGCCGCCGAAGGAGGCGACGCGCATATCGATGAACGAGATCACCGGCGCGCTGATCGGCATCGCCACCGTGCTGTCGGCCGTGTTCGTGCCGATGGCTTTCTTCGGCGGCTCCACCGGCATCATCTACCGGCAATTCTCGGTGACCATCGTCTCGGCCATGGTGCTGTCGGTGCTGGTCGCGCTGGTGTTGACGCCCGCACTTTGCGCCACCATCCTGCGCCCTGCCAAGGACCATGCGACGCAAAGGGGTCCGTTCGGCTGGTTCAACCGCATGTTCGATCGCGGCACCATCGCCTACCGCGACGGCTCGCACGGCATCATCAACCGTTCCTGGCGCTTCCTCGCCGTGTTCCTCGCCATCGTCATCGCCATGGGCTGGATGTTTGCCCGGCTGCCGAGCTCGTTCCTGCCGGATGAGGATCAGGGCATCCTGATCACCAGCGCATCGCTGCCGGTCGGCGCGACGCAGGACCGTACCGAGCGCGTGCTGGCTGAGGTGACCAACCACTATCTCAACGAAGAGAAGGACGCGGTCGAAGGCGTGTTCACGGCTTCCGGCTTCGGCTTCGGCGGCGCCGGGCAGAATGTCGGCATCGCCTTCGTGCGGATGAAGGATTTCGACCAGCGCAAGACCTCGGCCCTTTCCGTGTCTGCGGTCGCCGGCCGCGCCATGGGCGCCTTCTCCAAGATCAGGGATGCCCAGGTTTTCGCACTCGCCCCACCCGCCATCCAGGGTTTCGGCAACACCAACGGCTTTGATTTCTACCTGCAGGACGTCAACGGCGCCGGCCATGAGGCGTTGATCCAGACGCGCAACCAGCTTCTCGGCTTGGCCGCGAAGAGCACGCTGCTCGCCAACACACGCCCGAACGGCCAGGAGGACCAGCCGCAATTTTCGGTCGATATCGACCAGGAAAAGGCGAGCGCGCTCGGCATCAGCCTCGCCGACATCAACAACACGCTTTCGACTGCCTGGGGCAGCGACTACGTCAACGACTTCATCGATCGTGGGCGGGTCAAGCCGGTCTATCTGCAGTCGGACGCGGACTTCCGCATGCAGCCGGAGGATCTCGACAAATGGCAGGTCCGCAATTCCAACGGCGCCATGGTGCCGTTCTCGGCCTTCGCCTCCAGCCACTGGACATTCGGCTCGCCCAGGCTCGAACGCTATAACGGGTCGGCGGCGGTCGAGATCCAGGGCGCGGCGGCCACGGGCGTCAGTTCGGGTGCGGCGATGGACGAGATCGACAGGCTGGTGGCGCAGCTGCCCGCCGGATATTCCCACGAATGGACCGGACTGTCGCACCAGGAGCGGCTTTCCGGCAACCAGGCGCTGTCTCTCTATGCGATTTCGGCGCTGGTCGTGTTTCTGTGTCTGGCCGCGCTCTATGAAAGCTGGTCGATCCCGTTCGCGGTCATGCTCTCGGTGCCGATCGGCATCTTCGGCGCGTTGCTGGCGGCGACCCTGTTCGGCCAGACCAACGACGTCTATTTCAAGGTCGGGTTGCTGACCACGATAGGGCTTGCCGCCAAGAACGCCATCCTCATCGTCGAGTTCGCCATCGAGCGGCAGACTGCCGGCATGGGTCTTGTCGAGGCGACGCTGGACGCGGCGCGACAAAGGCTGCGACCGATCCTGATGACGTCGCTGGCCTTCATCCTCGGCGTGACGCCGCTGGCGATCGCCAGTGGCGCCGGCTCGGGGGCGCAGAACTCCGTCGGCATCGGCGTCATGGGCGGCATGATCGCTGCGACCGTGATCGGCGTGTTCCTCGTGCCGCTGCTGTTCGTCACGGTGCGACGCATCTTCAAGGGCAGGGCGGCCAAACAGGACACTGGGCAGGATACGGGCGAGACGCCGACAATAGCCAAACAGCAATAAGGGTTCTTCATATGACAGGTTTTGAACGTGGCTCGGTGGCCGCGAGGCGGACGATTGTGCCTATTCTCACCGCCGTCCTGCTCGCGGGATGCGTTGTCGGCCCGGATTATCAGACGCCGATCCTGCCGGTGCCGGCGAACTGGAGCGGTCAGAACCCGGCCAAGGTCATCAGGCCGGCGCAACTGTCGAAGTGGTGGCGACGCCTGCGCGATCCGGAGCTGAATACACT